>NZ_JAHWLU010000174.1:0-6301 GCF_022134725.1 Buttiauxella sp. S19-1 | reverse complement strand
CTACAGTGAGGAATATAAAATGACAGTGAATCCAGTAAAAACATCTGAATTAGAAAAGTTACTTGCTATCAGCAGCGGGTTAGTTTCACAGCAAGGCAACGAGCGCTTAAAAGTCATTCTGCATCAAGTGCTGGGTGATATTTGCCAGACCATCAAAAAATACGATATTACCGATGAAGAATTCTGGCTGGCGGTTAATTACCTGAATGAATTAGGCGAGCGTAAAGAAGCGGCATTATTAGCGGCGGGTTTAGGGCTGGAACATTATCTGGATATCCGTGCGGATGAAAAAGAAGCGGCAGCCGGAATTGAAGTGGGAACCCCTCGCACCATCGAAGGCCCGCTGTATGTGGCAAATGCGCCATTAAGCCAGAATTACGCGCGCATGGATGACGGCACAGAGCAGGCTGAAATCATGTGGTTACAAGGCAAAGTGACGGACTCCAACGGCAAGCCAGTTGCTGGGGCGGTTGTTGATATCTGGCATGCCAACACGTTGGGGGGATATTCATTCTTTGACCAGTCGCAAAGCCAGTATAACTTACGTCGCCGCATCCAGACCGGTGCCGATGGCAGCTACGCCGTGCGCAGTATTGTACCGTGCGGCTATGGTTGCCCGCCAGATGGACCAACCCAAAAACTGCTGACTGCAGTGGGTCGCCATGGCAACCGCCCGGCGCATATCCACTTCTTTGTCTCAGCGCCTGGTTATAAACATTTAACCACCCAGATTAACCTGAATGGTGATGCTTATTTATGGGATGACTTTGCTTTTGCCACCCGTGAAGAATTAATTGCCGACCCGCTTAAAATTACCGACACGCACATTGCAGAACAGCGCAAAATTAACCAGCCGCACACCGAAGTGAATTTCGACTTCACGCTGGTGGCGGCAAGCGATAATAGCGATGAAGCCAAAATTAAAAGAATGCGCGTGATGGAATAACGCTTTTAGCGTTAATAACAGAGTATAAATGGTGGATGGCGCTATCGCTTATCCACCCTACAAAACCTATTTCGTAGGTCGGGTAAGCGTAGCGCCACCCGACAAAATCATCTAACCGTGCAAAAATCGCGGTGCCTGCAAATCCTCGACCAGTTCATTGATTAACTCAAATAACATGCCAGTTAATGCGCGGTTCACATCTGCCGAATGGGCACGGCTTAATAATGTTTGGGTGAGCGCGTGGCAATACTGGCGCTGTATTTCTGAATCGCGATTCACCTGTATTTTGACTTCTTTTTCGACGGTGAGGCATTCCACCAGATAAGCAGGCAGCGGCTGCTCAAAGGTGGTTTTCATCACTTCCAGACAGTGCGCAATTCGCCCGCAAAGCGCTTGTTGTTCGGTTACTGTTTTGCATTCGATCAGCTCATCGGCAAGCAATTCGCAGACATTGAGGATCTGGAATAAATCCATGCTGGCGGTAATGGGGGAAAGCAGGGCGTTGCTGGAGTGCAGCTGAGAAAAATTTTGAGCTGACATCATGATGATTGTCTCCGATGAGTTATAAATATTGCCGCCATCGGAGTTCCTACACTCGTGGTGGTGGCGCTAATGAGGGTAGGAAACCGACCTCAAAGGATATCGGTCAACCCGAAGGTTGCCCCACCAGCGCCACCGTTGATAAGAATAAAGGTGTGCAGGTGCTGCGACAATCAAAAACTTTCTAAGTCTTTGATATCTTCTTTGAGAAAACCAGGTTCCTACGCCCGACACCAGATTTTGCTGGTGCGCAGAAAGAATACGACCTAAGGTTTGCAGGTGACAAGTCAGATTGTTGGGTTTTCAGCGTTGCATTTGTGCGATGCGAGACTGCTCGCAAAAGGGGAATTTAGTGTTAATGAAATTCAGGGCTACGAACAGTGATACGATTTATTGAGATGAGGGCAACGGAGTCAGCCCGTTGCCCTAAGAGATTCTGACCAGCTAAACACCTGGAAATCTTGATTACCACATCAAATCATCAGGAACGATGAAATCTGCGTATGGATCTTCTTCGTCCTGCGCTTCCTGGCTGAGCGCGCTATTCAATACAATATAGCTCGCATCACGCTGGGCAATTTTATCGGCGACACTCGCGGGGATAATCGCGTATTCACCGTCAGGGTTACTGTCTGTAACCAGACGAGCGATGGCGAGGCGGCCATTAGTTAATTGAGTTTGCGTTACCTTATCCACATAGACTTTTTTAATTAAATTATTATCTGTGAAGTTGTAACCAATATCACCTTTTGAAATAACAATTCTGTTCATTTCAATGAGTTGCTTTATCTGCGCTTTTAATTCTTTAGATAAAGTAGCTTGCTTTTGTTGCTCGCTTAACTGTTTATCACGTTCGATCTGTGCCTTTTTATTTTCTTCCACAGCCTCTCTTGCCTCACGAGCCTGAACCCGCGATTTTTTAGCCGTTCTTTGTACTTTCGCTACTTTTTTACTGCTGACTAAGCCAGCTTTAAGCATCTGTTCTTGTAATGTGAGTTTTGTCATGTTCGTGTCTAAAACCAATAAAAAATGTTGAGGGGATTATACCTTTAATTTTCGAGGCTGTGCGAGGTTGTAGGAGCCAGAGTGCATCAGTTTGGTTTAACGCCTTGTAAGGCTGTGGTTTGGCGGTACCTGATGTGTTGCACGAGTAAAAATCACCCGAATGCATGATTTTATGTGATGCAGATCACGTTCATGGTGAGGTGTTCCTTGTGAACACATCGTGACACAACCAGATAAGGTGGTCAGAAATGAAATATTATTTTGCTGCTTTGTTGTTATCTGCCATTGCCGCACCTTGTTATTCGCAAACTGTGGAGACCGAGAGTAATCAACCTGTCCCTAAAAGGACCAGCACCAGCGAGTATCAGCTCCAACACGCCCAGTCTTTCGGACCGGGAGTATTGGAGCTTGATACGGAGTGTTACAGCTTACCGAAGCCGGAGCATCAGCCCGGTGTAAATTGTGTCCCTGATTATTAAAACTCGGTCTTCCCCCAGTCATCTCATGGCTGGGGTTTAGTTCCTGTCTTTTTCATCTCAGCAGCCTCATCCCAACCGTGGGCTTCATTGATAAAGTGCAGCACTGCGCTTGAACGCTCATCAATCCTTGAAATCAACAACAGCTCACTCACCATTTCCGGTTGATCCAGCGGCACAATCCTTATCCCAGGCATGGTTAAGTGGGTGATGGTTTCTGGCACGATGCTCAGCCCAATGCCTGCTGCGACCAGGCCGGGAATACTCATCAGCGACGGGACATACATAATGTTCTCAGGGTGCAAATGGTTTTGTCGGCACGCCTGAAGAGTATGTGAGGTCAAGCCGATACCGGCAGCGTCTTGCAAAAACACGAATTTCTCGTGGCGCAGCGTCGACAGGTCACCGGTAAAACTATCTGCCAGCTCGTGGTTATCCGGGATCAGCAACACCAGTCTCGACTTGCTGAATTGATGAATGCGCAGACGGTCCGGCAGGTGATCTTTAAACACCCTGGCAAAGGCCAGATCCAGTTTATGGTCGATCAACATTTCGAACTGCGCGCTAATTCCCGCATCCACCAGCGAGACTTTGACGTCGGGGAAGGTGCTGAAGTAGTGCCGCAGTAATTGCGGCAGGTTGGCCTCGAATAACGCCGAGTGATAGCCGATGTTTATCTCACCCACCTCGCCACGCCGGGCACGCCGTGCTGCGGCAATCGCCAGCTTACCGGACTCGATGGATTGCCGCGCATGGGGCAAAAATGCCTCGCCCGCCGCGGTCAACACCACGCCACGGTTTTCCCGCCGAAACAGTGCCAGCCCAAGCTCAGACTCAAGAGTACGCATTAACTGGCTCAGTGCGGGTTGCGCAATGCCCAGTTGTTCGGCCGCCCGGCTGAAATGCTGCAAATCTGCGGCGACAACGAAGGCTTTCAAATGACGTAGTTCCATAATCCTCAGTGATAAGTTGAGCTTATCTATTTATCGTAATTTTGATAATTATTCTGCAGAGGGGATGCGCTAATGTCTACTGACTTCGACGTTTCCTGCGTGCACCTGTGCCGGAGCGGAGTGGTATGGATATCCTGCAACCATAATAATTAAAGGACCACTACCTCAATGAATACAACAACTCACGCGAGTCATGACCTACGCATGCCTCGCAAAGCGGTCACCGCCGCGACCATAGGTACTGCCCTGGAATGGTTTGATTTCACGCTGTATGGCGCGGTGTCAGCAACCATTCTGCCTAAATTGTTTTTCCCGGCGATGGAGCCGACCGCCGGTTTGCTCGCCTCGCTTGCAACCTTCGGTGTGGGTCTGGCCGCTCGCCCTGTGGGCGCGATCACCTGCGGTTATCTCGGTGACAAATTGGGTCGTCGCAACCTGATGTTGGCAACCGTGACACTGATGGGTCTGGCATCAGTACTGATGGGCCTGTTGCCGACCTATGCCCAGGTCGGTATTTGGGCACCCATATTGCTGGTTATCCTGCGAATTATTCAAGGTTTCGCGCTGGGCGGTGAGTCCACCGGGGCACAACTGATGGCGCTGGAGCACGCTTCTCCAGACCGACGCGGGCGTTATTCCGGCTTACTCGGCCTGTGTTCACCACTCAGTCAGATACTGGCCAACGGCGTGTTGATGGGGCTTGCCGCGACACTATCAACCGCGCAATTCGAAAGCTTCGGCTGGCGCATTCCCTTCGTCATGAGTTTCGTGCTGGTGGTGGTCGCCATCTTTATCCGGCTGAAAGTCGACGAAACCCCTGCGTTTGTCGCCCTGAAAAAGACGCCGGTCAAGCAGGAAAAAAGTCCGCTCAAGACCGCGGTAGGCAGCCACTACAAAACCATCCTGCGCCTGATGTTCTTCTTCTGCTCGCCAGCGGCGCTGTTCTATCTGATTGTGATTTTCTCCCTCAGCTACCTGACCAAGCACCTCGGCTTTAGCCAGTCGACAGGCTTTATGTCACTGATGGTGGCAAACATGTGCGCGATTTTTGGTGCGCTGGCGGGAGGGTATTTGTCCGATCGTTGGGGGCGCAAAAAAGCACTGGCCTTTGGTTCGTGCATGACCCTGCTGATCCTGTTCGTCTACTTCCCGATCCTCAATACATTAAACGTCGCGGCGATCATGGCTGTTATGGGGTTGTTCCTTGGCTTCACCCAGTTTCAGAGCGGCATCCAGCCCGTGGCCTTCGCCGAAGCGTTTCCAACCCAGGTGCGTTATTCGGGTTCCGCACTGGCCTACACCGGCGCAAACCTGGTGATCGGTGGCCCGATGCCGATGATCGCCGTGTGGTTGATGAGCCAGTCGAACAACTCGCCATGGCCTCTGGTGACGCTGTGCGCTGCTATCAACCTGATCTCGCTTGCCATGATCCTCATTGGCCCAGAAACCCGCGGCATCGACCTGAATACCGTCGCAGCACCTGACACGGAAGCAAATGCTGCTTCAGCTCTCTTTTCAAATAACACAATAGGACGACCATGAACCGCACCGTCTTCATCCTTAACGGCCCAAACCTGAACCTGTTGGGTCGTCGTGAGCCGCACATTTACGGACACACTACGCTCGAGCAGATACGCCAACGCAGCGAACGGCTCGCCGGAGAACTTGACCTGGTATGCGATTTTCGCCAGACCAACCACGAGGGCGTGATGGTCGACTGGATTCAGGAAGCCTTCGAGCAGGGCGCTGCGGTAATCATCAACCCGGCCGGCTTCTCGTTTCATTCGATTCCGGTGCTCGATGCCCTGAAGATGCTCGACACACCGCTGATTGAACTGCATCTGTCGAACATCCATGCCCGTGATGAACTGCATCGACACTCAATTATGTCGGGCGTGGTCAATGCCGTGATTTGTGGCATGGGGGCCGACGGTTATCCTTTGGCGATCCGCGCCATAGATGATTTGCTGCGCAGGCAGGTGGTTAACAACTGATCCTTTTTCGACGGATGCATGCAGGGCGGTCCAGAGGCAGATAAGTGCCGGGGCCGCCTTTTCATGTTTTCAGTTGCAAGCTTAGGAAGCAAAACGTCAGCGATTGGGGAATAGAGTCTGGAGGAGACGGGATGTATTGGCACTTCTCGTTATTGGTCTTCAAACAGCTTTTCGATGGACTTCGTTGGATAGAAAAGCGAATTTTCGTTACTTCCTGTAAGGGCAATGAAACCTAGTTTTAAGTAGAATTGTTTTGCCCGCGCATTTAGAGCATCAACAAATATTCCATGTACACCAACCGCCAGGGAAGCCAGATAAACGACGTTCATCGCATGCGTGACGAGTGTGCTTCCCCATTCTTGTCCCTGAAGGGATTTGTGAACGGCC
>NZ_JAHWLU010000173.1:0-6404 GCF_022134725.1 Buttiauxella sp. S19-1 | reverse complement strand
CCTGAGGCAGTGCGGCGCTGTCGCTGACAATCTGTGGGCGGCGGCTCAAAATGGCATTAAGAATAATGGCGCCAAACGTCGCCGTCCCGATGCCACCTAACGTGAAGCCTCCCAGCGTTAAGGCAAAATCGCCCGCGCCTAAAACCAGTGTCACTGCCACCATAATCAAGTTGCCGTTCTGGCTTAAATCAACGTGATGCTGTACCCAAATTCTGGCACCCGCCACGGCAATCAAACCAAACACCACGATGGATGCCCCACCGATAACTGCTGCGGGAATGGTGTGAATCAACGCGCCAAACTTTGGCGAGAAACCCAGTAACATGGCGATGCCCGAGGCGGCGACAAACACCAGTGTTGAGTAGACTTTGGTCACCGCCATCACGCCGATATTCTCCGCGTAGGTGGTCACGCCGCTACCACCCACCGAACCTGAAAGCATAGTCGCCAGGCCATCGCCAACAAACGCTTTGCCAATGTACGGGTCCATATTTTTCCCCGTCATTCCGGCGACGGCTTTTAAATGGCCGAGGTTTTCAGCGACCAAAATCACCGCCACGGGCGCAATCAACATCATCGCCTGCGCGTTAAATGTTGGTGTGGTGATTTGCGGTATGCCAAACCAGGCAGCACGACTGAGCAACGCAAAATCTACCGGTTTGCCGAAGCCAAAACCATTTGCCAGCACCGCGTAAATGACGCAAGCGAGGATCAAGCCAATCAGTATCAGCAGGCGCTGAATCATGCCGCGCGTAAACACCGCCACCAGGCCGATGCACAGCACGGTCATGACCGCCATCCAGCTATCAAAACTGCTGGTCGACACGCCGCGCACGGCAATTGGCGCCAGATTCAGGCCGATTGCCATCACTACTGCACCGGTCACCACTGGCGGCATTAACCGTTCAATCCAGCGTGTTCCGGCTTTCATCACCACAAAACCAATTAAGGTGTACACCAGTCCACAGGCGATAATACCGCCGAGTGCCACGCTCAAATGTGGGTTCAGCCCCTGGCCATTAAACCCGGTGACCGCAATCACCACGCCGACAAACGCGGCACTTGAACCTAAATAACTCGGCACCCGTCCACCGGTCACCAGGAAGAACAGTAGGGTGCCGACGCCCGACATCAAAATCGACAAATTAGGATCAAGCCCCATTAACAGTGGCATTAACACCGTGGCACCAAACATCGCCACCGCGTGCTGCACGCCCATCACCAGCGTCTGGCCGAGCGGCAGAGTTTCATCGGGTGCTATGACACCGCCTTCCGTTACCGCAGATTTTTTATGCCATTTTGGAAACCAGGTATTCGCCATAAGTCTCTCCAGCAGAGTGTTGTTTCGGCTAACAGGCAGGCCGCATCAGTTGGTGGTAGCCACGGTCAAACCACACCAGGCCATGGGTATCGTCGTTACGTTCAAGAGCTACTAATTCGCAAAATAAAATGTCATGAGTGCCGACCCCCACCACCTGGCTGATGCGGCAGTCGAACGAGACAATGGCCCCTTCCAACTGCGGGCAGCCAGTGGCACCGTGGTGCCAGCGAGCAGCGGAGAAACGCTCGGTCATGGCCGTTTTGCCGCCAAATAAATTTGAGAGGGCTTCATGTCCGGCGGCTAATGTGTTGACGCACAACGCCTGGTTGCGGCTGAAAATGGGCCACACGGAGGCGCTACGGTTAAGACAAACCAGCAGCGTCGGCGGGTCGTCGGTAACGCTGCACACCGCCGAAGCGGTAAATCCGGCGCGTCCCGCCGGGCCATCGGTGGTGACGATATTCACCGCAGCCCCCAGGCAAGACATCGCATCGCGAAAGACTTGTTTTTCGACCATATTCACTCCTCAGGCCAGGCTACAGGCCGTGTCAAAGGCTAAACGTGGCAAGCGGGTATGGGCTTTCCCCGGGTCGCCATAACCGATGTTAATCAGCAAATTGCTTTTCCAGCCGTTCGCGCTAAAAAATTCCGCATCGACCTTTTCACGCTCAAAGCCAGACATCGGCCCGGTGTCTAAACCGAGCGCACGACAGGCGGCAATCAGGTACGCCGCCTGCATCGAGCTGTTACGAAAGGCGGTTTCTTCAGCCAGTTCCGGGCTTGAGGTAAACCACGCGCGGGCATCGGCGTAAGGGAACAGTGTGGGCAACTGCTCATAGAATGCCGGGTCCCACGCCACGATGGCGGTAACGGGGGCACTCATGGTTTTGTCGATATTGCCTGATGACAACGCCGGTTTCAGGCGGGCTTTGGCATCACTGCTGCGCACAAACAAAAAGCGCGCGGGCGAGCAGTTGGCGGACGTCGGGCCAAGCCGCAGCAGATGGTAAATTTCGCTAAGTTGGGTATCGCTCACCGGTTTATCGAGCCACGCGCTGTGGGTTCGTGCGCCAGTGAACAAGGTTTCCAGTGCTTCGGAGGTGATGGCTTGAGTCATACAATTTCCTTATGCGAAGCGGATTCGGTGGTGAGCAGCGCGGCAAGTGCCGCAATCAGCATCGGGTTAAATTCACTGGCGGCGGTGACGTTGCAGGCATGCCCGCCCCACGGCAGGATTTCCAGCACGCTATGCGGCAGCGCATGATGCAACTGCTGCGAGCAATTCCACGGCACCAGCAAGTCGTCGCGGGAACAAATCACCAGCACTGGCTGACGGATGTTGGCGGCGGTGGTGTAAAAATCGGCGGTTTTTAACGCATTCAGGCGGCGGGTGAGGTTCTCTTGCCCCTGAAAATGTGCGTTGTGCAGGGCTTCTTCAGCTTCCAGTTGTGGTTGATGGGCGGCCATCCAGTCTGCCGGATAGAGAAACAGCGGTTGAGCCTGCAAATAGGCGGCGGGGCCGCTATCGCGCAGCAGCGTTTCACGCACTGCAAAACAGCGCCGCGTGTGGGCGTTGAGCTGCAACCAGCCGTTGATCACCGCTAGTGCATCAATAGCAGTCGGGTAATCCAGTGCCAGCTGCATGGCAACCAGCCCGCCCAATGCATGCCCGAGTACGCAGTAATGTTCGATGCCGTGATGCAACATGGCGCAGTGGATCTCCTGCGCCATATCCGCAAGCGAGTAATCAGCAGGTAGCGGTTGCTGATTGGCCCCCGTACCGCGCTGGTCATACACCACCAGTTGGTAGTACTCGGCCAGTGCCGCACGTTGTGGCAGCCAGTAACTGCCGCTGCCTCCCAGCCCGGCAATCAGCAGTAATACAGGCGCGCCAGGGAAGGGCGCGCGAGTCAGTTCAATCTGCATAGGCTATTTCCCTACATGGGCGACGGTGGCGATTTCGACCAGTGCGTCCGGTTTGACCAGACCACACTGGATACAAAATCGTGCTGGTTTGTCGCCGGGGAAAAACTCGGCATACACTTCGTTGATGGCGGCGTAATTCGTCCAGTCAGTAATAAAAATCGAATTAAACGTCACGTCATCCATGGTGCCGCCAGCGGTTTCAATCACTGACTTAATGGTTTCCAGCACATGGCGGGTCTGGGCTTTAGCATCACCGACATACACCACATTATTCTGCTTATCGAACGGCAGGGTGCCGGAAACATACACCACACCATCAGCCAGCGTACCGGGTACAAACGGGGCGATAGGCGTGCTGGTTGCTGGGGGGATAATCACTGATTTCGGCATCGTTTTTCTCCTGTTCAGGCAATTCGGGCAAGGGATTGTGGCTGCAATGCCTGGCAAAATGTGCCGACGTCGCTGACCCATCCAAAGAACGTTTCGATATTGAATAATGCGGCCTGCTGCGCAAAAGCTGGCCCCGCCTGGTGGGTGGCATCGGCGAGTACCACACCAAAATATTCAAGGAAAAAGCCGTCGCGTAGCGTCGATTCCACGCAGACATTGGTGGCGATACCAGTAAAGACCAGGTGGCGAATGCCGCGTGAGCGCAGCAGGCTATCCAATGGCGTGTTAAAGAAACCGCTGTAACGAGGTTTGGGTAACACAATGTCGCCCGCCTGCGGCACCAGTTCATCCACCAGTTGGTAATCCCAGCTGCCTTTTGCCAGCAGTGTTCCCTGTAGTTCTGGTTGCTTACGCATGGTTTTCAGTGCGTTAGATTTATGGAAGTTAGGCGAGCCAGGCCCGCCCGCTTCAACGTATTCGCTGTCCCAGCCGTTCTGGAACCAGACAATCAGCATGCCCGCCTGGCGCGCGGCGGCCACGGCGGTTTTGATATTTTCAATCACCGGTTGGGTAGCCGAAACATCAAATCCGGCTAAGTCGAGATAACCGCCTTTGCTGGCATAGGCGTTTTGCATATCGACGACGATCAGCGCGGTTTGTTCAACGCTGAAACTCATCGCTTCGGGGCGCGCCTCGAGCGTTATTTTCCTCATCACGCCACCTCACGCGTTGAAGGTGAAAGGTGAGCGCGCGACTGCATTAGCGGCTGGATTTTTTCACCAAACGCTTCGATGCCCACTAAAAAATCATCGAAAGTCAGTAAGACTCCTTCTGCGCCTGGCACGGTGGCCACTTCATCCAGCAGTCGGGCAACGGTGGCGTAAGAACCCACTAAGGTGCCCATATTGATATTCACCGCCGAGGTGGGATCCGCCATCTGGCGCACGTTGGTGTCAGCACCAGAACGGGTGTCTTTCTGGCTTTGTTCGGTTAACCACGCCAGCGCTTCTTCGTCAGCCCCGGCTTTGTAGTGTTCCCACCTGGCGCGTGCGGCTTCGTCGGTTTCATCGGCAATAATCATAAACAGCACGTAGGAACCGACTTCGCGACCGGTTTTTTCGGCGGCTTCAACCATGCGTGCGGCGGTGGGGGCGAAAGCGGTCGGCGTATTGACACCTTTGCCAAAGCAGAAGTTGTAGTCAGCGTATTCGGCAGAGAACGCCATTCCGGCGTCACTTTGTCCGGCACAGATCATTTTTACCGCTTTGGCCGGGCGCGGGCTTAAACGGCAGTCATTCATAGTGAAGAACTCGCCTTTTAAATCGCTGTGTCCGGTTCCCCACAAATCACGCAGCACCGTAGCGTATTCGGCAAGGTAGTCGTAGCGACGTGCGAAGTATTCGTCACCCGGCCAGATCCCCATTTGCTCGTATTCTGGTTTTTGCCAGCCGGTCACCAGATTGATGCCAAAACGGCCTGGGGCAATGGAGTCAATGGTCGATGCCATTCGCGCCACAATGGCGGGGGGCAACGTCAGCGTGGCGGCGGTAGCATAGATTTGAATGCGTGAGGTGACGGCAGCAAGACCAGCCATCAGGCTGAACGACTCCAGGTTGTGATCCCAGAATTCTGTTTTGCCGCCAAAACCACGCAGTTTGATCATCGAGAGGGCAAAGTCGAAATCGTAGTACTCCGCCTGTTGCACAATCGCTTTGTTCAGCTCAAAAGTGGGCATGTATTGCGGCGCGGTAGTGGAAATTAACCAGCCGTTGTTACCGATAGGGACGAATACACCAATTTTCATCTCAGGCCTCTCATCACAGGTGGTATACCCATCATCCTTCAAGCCGCAGCGGCGTTGGCTGCAGACGTTCGCCCCAGTCACTAACTCAAGTAAGCTCCTGGGGACAATCGTCCTTGACGCCTTGCTGCAACTAGAATGCTAATGGGTATTGATTTGTCATTTGTGTCTTTGCAAGCCGGATGCCAGGTTGGTAAAATTGTTTGTTATCATAATGTTGAAAATAGGTTTCTATTTTTGATGCGTTAAAATCAGACTGTTTGGTCAAAATGAGTGCACAAAAAACAGGCGCCATTGCGCTTTCAGGGTGCAAATGACGTGCAAACTGATCGTTGTCGCAGATAGGTTTTGTTATGCTGTCGGGCAAAACGGCATGGAGAGAGCGCATGGCACAAGGTGCGGCAGCAACGAAAGAGACCGGGCGGCGTGTTCGCGCAGTAGCGGCGAAAAAGCAGGCTATTCTGGCGGCAGGGCTGGAGTTTTTCTCACAATACGGCATTCACGGCACCAGTATTGAACAGGTGGCGGAACGAGCTGAAGTTTCTAAAACTAACCTTCTCTATTATTACCCCTCAAAAGAAGCGCTCTATGTTGCAGTGCTTAAACAGATTCTGGATATCTGGCTCGCCCCGTTGCGCGCCTTTCGTGAAGATTTACAGCCGCTGGTGGCGATCGGCGAATATATCCGTTTGAAGCTGGAAGTTTCCCGTGATTATCCGCAAGCCTCACGCTTGTTCTGCCTGGAAATGTTGCAAGGTGCGCCGTTGTTGAAAGCAGAGTTGAGCGGCGATTTGAAGTCGCTGGTCGATGATAAATCGGCGATCATTGCCGGTTGGGTAGAAAGCGGGAAACTGGCGGCGGTTGATCCACACCATCTGATTTTCATGCTGTGGGCGACGACGCAACACTACGCCGACTTTGCCAGCCAGGTTGAAGCGGTGGCAGGGAGCAATTTACAAGACGAAG
>NZ_JAHWLU010000172.1:0-6476 GCF_022134725.1 Buttiauxella sp. S19-1 | reverse complement strand
CCAGGTGGCAGGGTCCAGCCGTCGGGAACGGCTGGAGGGCGCGATCGTCTGGAACGAATCGCAACCGACCCTGACACGGAGGCAAAATGGAGGTTTACCGCTTGCGGCGATTTATTTGCCGGGAGTCCGGGTTCTTAGGGTGGCGACGGTGGCCACCCTAAGACGTTCACCGGTTCAGTCGCGACATAAACACGCTGTCGCCTGGTGAACGGAACCTTCTCCGGCTTGGCAGGAACCGTCCCTCAAAGTTGTGTATAAGAGACAGCTCCTGTGGGAGAGGGCAGGGTGAGGGCAATAATTACTGCGGGAACCACTGCTCACTAATCTTCTGATACGTCCCGTCAGCTTTAATTGCCGCCAGTGCCGTATTCAGTTTAGTTAACAGCGCCTGGTTATCCGGACGCACCGCAATACCCAGCCCAGTTCCGAAGTATTCTGCGTCGGTCACATGCTCACCGACGGTGCCTAGCTGCGGGTTAGTTTTCAGCCACTCATTTACCACTGCTGTGTCACCAAACACCCCATCAATACGGCCATTCTTCAGGTCGATAATCGCATTCTGGTAGCTATCGTAAGAAACCGTTTTAATTTCAGGATGTTTTTCCTGGAGATATTTCTGGTGTGTGGTGCCATTTTCCATCCCAATACGTTTGCCTTTCAGTTCGTCAAAAGATTTAAACGCACCTTTTTTGGCAATCACAACCGCCGAGTTGGCGTAGTACGGCGTGGTGAAGGAAACTTGTTTGCTACGCTCAGGCGTAATGTCCATGCCTGAAATCACCGCGTCATATTTGCGGAATTTAAGCGACGGGATCAGGCTGTCAAACGCGTGGTTTGTGAATGTGCATTCAGTCTGCATTTGTTTGCATAAAGCTTTCGCCAAATCGATATCAAAACCGACAATCTGATTGTTGGCATCAAGCGATTCAAATGGCGGATAAGTGGCCGAAGAGCCAAAGTTGATTTTATCTGCTGCGGCCACGCTAAATGCGGCTGTAGCGAACATAGCGGCCAAAATAAACTTCTTCATGTGTGTTGCTCCCGTCTGTCGTGTTTTATTGTTTTCACCGTTTCCCGGCGTCAAAAAATCATGCCAGTAAATGAATTTATATGCAAATAAAACGTATAATTATATTTATATGGGTGCAAAAAAGGCGGGGAGTCCCCGCCTTTATGATTCATTAACGATCTCTTAGTTACGGCGTTCGAACGCCAATGCGCGGCGCTCTATCACTCGCATTAGCAGCGTCAGTAATCCGTTAACGACCAGATAAACCAGACCAGCAGCCCCGAATACCATCACATCGTAAGTGCGTCCGTACAGCAGTTGCCCGTGCCCCATCACTTCCATTAGCGTAATGGTGTACGCCAGAGAAGTACTTTTAAACACTAAAACCACTTCGTTCGAGTAAGAAGAAAGTGCGCGTTTAAATGCATAAGGCAGCAAAATCGCCAGGGTGTCTTTCTTGCTCATACCCAAAGCACCGCATGACTGCCACTGCCCATCAGGGATAGCGCGGATCGCACCGTAAAATAGTTGTGTTGTATAGGCTGCACTGTTCAACGACAGCGCAATCAATGCGCACAACCACGGTTCAGAAAGCAGGTGCCACAAAACTGGGTAATTCTGAATCGCCGGAAATTGACCTGGGCCGTAGTAAATCAGGAAGATTTGCACCAGCAAAGGCGTACCGGTAAACAGAGTAATGTAGACACGCACAAAGTGAACCAGCACTGGTGTTTTCAGCGTCAGAACGATGGTGAAAAACAGCGATAAAATCAGTGCGACGACAATCGATGCCACGGTGAGAGTCAGGCTGGTGTGCAGGCCTTTAAACAATTCTGGTAAATACTCAAGCATCAGCCAGGCCTCCGTTCAAAACGTGTCGCTCGCTGGTCAATACGCTTGAGAACGTACTGGCTAATGAGTGTGATCACGAGGTAGATGGCTGCCGCTACTACATACCAGGTAAATGGCTCCTGAGTACGGGTGGCGATGCTTTTAGTTTGTAGCATCAAATCATTAACGCTAATCAGCGAAACCAGTGCGGTATCTTTCAGTAAAACTAACCACTGATTACCTAAACCCGGTAACGCATGACGCCACATTTGCGGCATCACCAGACGGAAGAAAATTGCAGCTTTCGACAGACCTAAAGCCTGACCGGATTCCCATTGCCCAATTGGCACGGCTTTGAGTGCACCACGCAAAGTCTGCGAAGCATAAGCCGAATAGAGCAGGGAAAGCGCAATCACGCCGCACAAGAACGGGCTGACATCGAAATTCTCAATTTGTAATTGGATGGGGATTTGTACAAAACCGAGGTTGAGGACAAAACCATCCGAGAGGATCAGCAGTAGCTGTGAGGAGCCGAAATAAATAAACAGCACCACCAGAATTTCAGGCAGGCCGCGCAGCACCGTTACCAGAGCTGAACCCAGCCAGGCAATTGGGCGCCATTTCGCAGACTCCCATACGGCGAAAACCATCGCCAGAGCCAGGCCGATTGCCAGCGCACAAACGGCAAGGCCGACGGTCATCCCGGCGGCGCTCGCTAAAGGAAACATTTCGTTCATTCAGATTACTTCTGGAACCATTTTTCGTAGATGGTCTGATAAGTCCCATCTTTCTTCACTTTTTCCAGCGCCGTGTTGAACTTAGCCTGTAAATCAGTGTTGCCCTGACGAACCGCGATGCCCAGACCGGTACCGAAGTAACCTTTGTCTGTTACTTTATCGCCAATTGCAGCCAGTTTTGGTTCAGCTTTCAGCCATTCGGTCACGACAGCTGTGTCACCAAATACCGCGTCGATACGGCCATTTTGCAGATCCAGTTTCGCGTTCTGGTAGCTATCGTAAGGAACGGTAGTGATTTCCGGATGTTTATCCATGATGAATTTCTGGTGCGTGGTGCCGTTCTGTACACCAACTTTCTTGCCTTTCAGCGCCGCAATATCAGCAACTTTGCCTTTCTGGCCGATAAACAATGCAGAGTTATCGTAGTAAGGGGTGCTGAACAGAACTTGTTTTTCACGCTCTGGAGTGATGTCCATACCGGCCATAACCGCGTCGATACGACGGAATTTCAGGCTTGGGATCAGGCTGTCAAAAGACTGGTTTGAGAAAGTGCAGGTTGCATCAATTTCTTTACACAGTGCATTTGCTAAATCGACATCAAAACCAACGATTTTATTGCTGGCATCCATAGATTCAAACGGAGGGTAAGACGCTTCCGTAGCAAAACGAATCGTTTGTGCAGCCGTCGCGGAAAGGCTCAGGCTGGCTAATAATGTGGCAAGCAGAACTTTTTTCATGGTTATTTTCCCGGATACATCAGTGTGACAGATAGAATTTAAACGCTTCGGTCTGTGGTTTTGCGAAACAACTTGCATCACCTTGTTCAACGATGTGGCCATTTTCCATGTAAACCACGCGGCTTGCGGTTTTACGCGCAACTTCCACTTCGTGGGTCACGATGACCTGAGTGATGTTGGTTTCAGCCAACTCACGAATAATGCTGACGATTTGTGCGGTGATTTCTGGGTCCAGCGCTGCGGTTGGTTCATCAAACAGCAGAATCTGTGGTTCCATCATCAATGCACGGGCAATCGCGACACGCTGCTGCTGGCCACCGGAAAGGTGGAGCGGATAGCGGTCCATGTAAGGTTTCAGGCGTAAACGCTCAAGCAGTTTATCTGCACGAAGGCGGGCTTCATCTTTGCTGATCCCAAGGACGCGGCAAGGCGCTTCCATCAGGTTTTGCAGCACAGTGAGGTGAGGCCAAAGATTGTATTGCTGGAACACCATGCCCACATTGCGACGTAACTCACGAATGGCTTTATCGCCAGGCGCTTTTGTAAAGTCGAAATGGTTGTCTGCAATGGTGAGTTGCCCGGAGCGCGGCATCTCAAGCAGGTTGAGTACGCGCAAAAGCGAGCTTTTGCCTGCGCCGCTTGGACCAAGCAGCACCAGCGTTTCGCCCTGTGGGCAACTAAGGGTGATATCGAACAGCGCTTGATGTGCGCCGTAAAAACAATTAATGCCGTTTAGTTGAATACTCATGCGCATAACTTGAATAGCAATTGAAGCCGCAAAGGGTACCTTTAACAGAATAGTTATGCAATCTTTGTGCGTTAAAACCTAAAAATAACTACTCCCACGCCTTAAAGGTAGCACAATATAGCGGGGCGGGAGGGGGGCAAGAATAAATGTCGGAGTTATCAGAAAATTCCAGACTATTTACATGGGTTACCTTACCTCTCCCGCAGGGAAAATTACTCGGTTTCTATTGCCTGACGCAGGCTGCCAGAAGGCGCATGGCTGTTTATCCCGAGATAACGCACGTCATCGACCGCCCAGCACTGGCCTGCACGAATCATCAGCACCTCATCTTGCCAGCTTTGACTGCCTTTTGTGAGGTCCACTCGTAGCGGGATATTGCGCGCATCGGTGTTAGGAATAGTTGACGAAGAAGCCACTGTTGCACTGTCTGCGCCATCTGCGTTGCTGGTAAACATGTTGCTGCGCATAAACTCATTTTGTGCATTTGGCGAAGCGCTGGCTTTTTGCATTTGTGCAGCAAGGTCATCACTCAGATACGGACGCAAGCCGGTAATGGCGCTGCTGCCCTGAGTTTTATGGCTTATCTGATAGTCGTAAAATTTCTGCGCCACGCTATCCGGGCCACCTTCAATACAAGGGCCGTTGCGAGTACCAATATCTTTAAACGCGGGTGTTACGGGGGTAGTACAGGCCGTGAGGAACATCGCGCACGGAAGAAGAACCAAAACTGAGCTGCGCATTTTTATTTCCTTATTTTCTCAGGAGGACTAACTTAGCATAGCGTATCGCTGTCAAAATGCGTGGCAGGTTCTACGCTAAGATATTGATCCAAAGAGAGGAGAAGCTTATGCAGTTTACAACGACCCCTACGCTCGAAGGGCAGAGCATCATAGAGTATTGTGGCGTGGTGACAGGGGAGGCGATTCTGGGCGCCAATATTTTTCGCGACTTTTTCGCTGGAGTCCGCGATATCGTCGGTGGCCGTTCCGGTGCATACGAAAAAGAGTTGCGTAAAGCGCGTGAAATCGCGTTTAGAGAATTGCAGGAACAAGCAGAAAGTTTGGGCGCTAATGCCGTAGTCGGTATCGATATTGACTACGAAACCGTGGGTAAAGAAGGGAGCATGCTGATGGTGAGCGTCACCGGTACTGCGGTGAAAACGCAACGATGAAAGGCCGTCTAGCCACATTTTTAATCGCGATTTTGCTGGCGGGGTGTGCCAGCAAACCTCAAGTTGCCGATAAAACCGTTGTTGATAAAGGCGATTTTAAAGTCGACACCAGCCACACTGCGCGGGCAGCTTATCCACGTGTGAAAGTGTTGGTTATTCACTACACCGCCGATGATTTTGCCGGTTCGTTATCCACGTTGACTGACCAAAATGTCAGTTCTCACTACTTGATACCCGATACGCCACCGACATCCGGCGGCAAACCGGTTATCTGGCAACTGGTGCCTGAAAGTGAACTGGCGTGGCATGCTGGGGTAAGTTTCTGGCGTGGTGCCACCCGCATTAATGACACCTCGATTGGTATTGAACTGGAGAATAAAGGTTTCACGCGCCAGGGCCGCGCAAAGCAGTTCTATCCGTTCAATGCGCCGCAGATCTCGGTGCTGGAGAAACTGGCGAAAGTGATTATCGCTCGCTATCAAATCCAGCCGCAAAACGTGGTCGCACATGCGGATATTGCCCCGCAGCGTAAAGTTGATCCTGGCCCGTTATTCCCGTGGCAGCAACTGGCACAGCAGGGCGTGGGTGCCTGGCCGGATGCTAACAGAGTTGCCTTTTATCTGAATGGCCGTGGTCCGTACCAACCGGTGGATAAACGAGGTTTGCTTGATTTGCTATCGCGTTATGGTTATCAGGTGACGCCTGAAATGACGTCGGAGCAGCAAAAGAGAGTGATTCAGGCTTTCCAGATGCACTTCCGTCCAAAAGAATATTCTGGCCAGCCGGATGCGCAAACGGAGGCAATTGCAGAAGCGTTACTTGAGAAGTACGGGCAGGGGTAAACCTGCCTTTCTACCACTTGAATTAGCGAGTCTAATTACCGATGCAAAAGTTTTCGCAGCGGTAATTTATTTTTTCCTCATTCTCACAATTGTACTCAGATATAGCGGCAGAATAATTATCTGCATTTTTCTGGAAAGCCTGAACTCACCTATAAACGTCATTAGAGCGGTTCTTAACTTCAACTGCTCTTTAACGGGGAGTTTTGAGTTTTTATTTTTTATAATGGTGTATTTTATAAAATTGAAAACGCGTTGAACAGTAGGGAATAAAATATCTAATGTATCAGGTTTGTCTTGTGCCATTTTTGCAAGGGCGC
This sequence comes from Buttiauxella sp. S19-1, assembly GCF_022134725.1. Taxonomy (NCBI): domain Bacteria; kingdom Pseudomonadati; phylum Pseudomonadota; class Gammaproteobacteria; order Enterobacterales; family Enterobacteriaceae; genus Buttiauxella; species Buttiauxella sp. S19-1. The sequence goes on along the minus strand of NZ_JAHWLU010000172.1, from coordinate 84 downwards.
AGACAACATATACTAAATCTAAAAGATCTTTTTGTCTGAAGGTTTGTGTAATGCTTTTTTTATGGAAACGATACCAGATGAGGG
>NZ_JAHWLU010000171.1:0-6516 GCF_022134725.1 Buttiauxella sp. S19-1 | reverse complement strand
CGCTTAGTTTCCTAAGCGGGCTTCTTAAATTTGGCTCCTCTGACTGGACTCGAACCAGTGACATACGGATTAACAGTCCGCCGTTCTACCGACTGAACTACAGAGGAATCGGTTAACGGGGCGCATATTAGCGAGGTGTTTCAGGCTTGTCAAAGCCTCTCATCACGCGGTTGGTTCGTTTGCTGATAAAACAAGCAAACCGTGTCATTAAACGCCATAGACATATCTTTACAGCGCATAAGTTGCCAAACCGAGGCGACGGGCTAAGATATGCGGTTCAAATGGAGTGAAGAATTCATGTTAAAACAGCAGCAAATTGCAAAGTGGTTTTTGTTCCTGGCGTGTCTGGTGGTGTTAGTGTGCACCGCGCAGCGCATGGCGGGACTGCATGCTTTGCAAATGAAAGCTGCCGAAAGCGTGATGATGGCGCAAAACGGTGTTACCGATACGGATAAAGCGTCTCCCATTACGCCTTGTGAATTGAGCGCTAAATCGCTGCTTGCCGCGCCGCCAGTGCTGTTCGAAGGTGCATTGTTTATCTTCAGCCTGCTGCTGACACTGCTTGTGCCATTGCAGCCGAACTCTTCTTCTATTGTCCCCGTTCGTGAGTTTTCCTCGCCCACCCTCAGAGTCCATCTGCGATTTTGCGTATTCCGTGAATGAAAACGGCTGTTTAACACAGTCCGATTATTCATTTATGGAGAAACAATATGTTGAGTATTTTCAGGCAGGCGTTGCTCTGCCTATTGCTGTTATGGTTGCCAGCCAGTTGGGCTGCGCAATCCGGCTGGCTACAGTCAGCTGACAATAATCATGCCAGCGTGCGTCTGCGCGCTGACACTTCACCGCAAGGCGAGACGCAGGTTTTGCTGGATGTAAAACTTGAGGATGGCTGGAAAACTTACTGGCGTTCGCCTGGTGATGGTGGCGTTGCACCGATCATCAACTGGAATAAGCCGGTAAAATCAGCCCTTTGGTTCTGGCCCGTACCACAGCGCTTTGATGTGGCTGGGATCACCACTCAAGGTTACCAGCATCAGGTCAGTATCCCGATAAAACTGGCAGGTGAAGCGCCGTCTAAAATCGCCGGAGTGCTGACGCTATCAACGTGCAAAGATGTTTGTCTGCTGACCGATTTCCCGTTTGAAATCACACCTGCTCAAAGCGATGCGAATTTTGCCCATGACTATGCGCAAGCCATGGGCAAAGTGCCGCTTGCTGGCGGCCTGACTGATAAACTAACTGCCGGATATCACCATGCGGAGTTAGTGGTACAAGCCACTCGCGCAGCGGGCTGGCAGAAACCAGAGCTGTATCTGGATATGCCGGAAGATGCCAGTTTTGGGAAACCAAAATATCACATAGCAGGTGAAACGCTGTGGGCGACGATACCGGTTAGTGATGGTTGGGAGGGGGCGGGGCCGGACTTGCGTGGCCGCGATTTATCAGTGGTTATCGCTGATAACGGTGTCGCGCAGCAAAGTAGTATCACGATAAAAGATGCGCCAGCTGTGCCCGATGTGGGGGAGGACTTCACGCTTTGGCAGGTGTTGCTCTTCGCCGTGTTGGGCGGTTTTATCCTCAACCTGATGCCGTGTGTTTTGCCGGTTCTGGGTATGAAACTCGGCTCGGTGTTGATGGTGGAAAAACAAGATCGGCGCAAAATACGCCAGCAATTCCTCGCCTCTTTTGCCGGGATCCTGCTCTCCTTTATGGCACTGGCGCTGTTAATGACCATCCTGCGCTTGACCAATCAGGCGGTGGGTTGGGGCATCCAGTTCCAGAATGTCTGGTTTATCAGCTTTATGGTGTTGGTGATGCTGGTGTTCAGCGCCAACCTGTTTGGATTGTTTGAAATTCGACTGTCATCGAAAGTGACAACCAAACTCGCAACCCAGGGTGGAAATGGCATAAGTGGGCATTTCTGGCAGGGCGCACTGGCAACACTTTTGGCGACACCTTGCAGCGCACCGTTCCTCGGAACCGCTGTCGCTGTTGCGTTGGGAGCCGCGTTGCCCGCGCTGTGGGGAATATTCTTCGCCTTAGGCGTGGGGATGGGCTTGCCGTGGTTATTGATCGCCATGCGCCCATCGCTGGCGTTACTTCTGCCAAAACCGGGGCGTTGGATGCTATGGCTGCGTCGCATCCTGGCGGTGATGATGCTGGGTTCGGCACTATGGCTGGCGAGCCTGTTGCCGGTGCATTTTAGCGCTTTAACAACGGTCCCGGCAGAAGAAAATATTACCTGGCAGCCGTTAAGCGAACAGGCGATTCAGGATGCGCTCGCACAAAACAAGCGAGTGTTTATTGATGTCACCGCCGACTGGTGTATCACCTGTAAAATTAATAAGTTAAATGTCATTTCCCGTGCTGATGTGCAGGCTGCATTGCAGGAGCCTGACGTGGTTGCACTGCGTGGTGACTGGACACTCCCTTCAAAAGAAATCACTGAGTTTCTCAAGCAACGCGGGCAGGCTGGTGTGCCTTTCAATCAAATCTATGGGCCGAACTATCCCGCCGGGAAACCGCTACCGACACTTTTATCGCGCGATGCGGTACTGAATGCGCTAACTGATGCGAAAGGAAATAAATCATGAAACTGCTGATGACACTTGTGCTGTTACTTGCCCCCATCTTTGGCGCCTTCGCCGCGACTTCAACCGACGAAGAACAGTTGCAGGAGATGATTTACCAGGCGTTGTACCACGATCCATCCAGCCCGCGGATAGGTGCTACCACTGCAAAACTGACGATTATCTCTTTTACTGATTACAACTGCCCTTACTGCAAACAGTTCGACCCGATGCTGGAAAAAGTGGTGCAGAAATATCCTGATGTAGCGGTGGTGTTTAAGTTGCTGCCTTTTCGTGGTGAATCTTCCTCGCTTGCCTCACGCGTGGCGCTGACAACCTGGCGTGAGCATCCGCAGCAGTTTCTGCCGCTGCATCAAAGTTTGATGTCGAAAAAGGGTAACCATACGGCGGCCACCATCGACGCTGCGGCAACCAAAAGTGGCACCACACGAGTCGAGCCGGATGAATTGAGCAGGGAAACACTGAACCTCAATCTACAACTGGCACGGGTTGTTGGGGTACAAGGAACGCCTGCGATACTGGTTGGTGATACGTTACTGGCGGGTGCCGTACCGTGGGAATCCCTTGATGAACTGGTCCAACAGAAACTGGAGCAGGCTAATGATCGGTAAGCTGCGACGGTGGGGGCGGGAAGCGTTGGTGATGGTGTTGGTTCTTATCACCATCGTTGTGCTGATGGACTGGTGGCGCGCACCCAAAATGCCGACCACTTTTGACAGCACGCCGCTACAGACGCTGGATGGGCAAACGTTGACCCTAAATGCCCTGAGTGAAGAACGCCCGTTGTTACTCTATTTTTGGGCGAGTTGGTGTGGCGTCTGCCGTTACACCACGCCATCGGTATCACGGCTGGTGGAAGAGGGGGAAAACGTAATGACGATTGCGCTGCGTTCTGGCGAGCCACAAGCCGTGTTGCTTTGGCTGGAGCAAAAGAAAGTCCAGCTTCCGGTGGTTAATGACGCCTCGGGTGAGTTGTCGCGTAACTGGCAGGTTGGCGTCACGCCTACGCTGGTTGTGCTTTATAAAGGTGAAGTGGTTTCTTCAACTACCGGCTGGACCAGCTATTGGGGAATGAAAGCGCGGCTGGAATGGGCCGCTTTATAAAATTGTGAACAGGCGCACTTTTATGGTGCGCCTGTACCTCTTATGGGGCATAAGCGAACCACTGTTTCAATTTAAAATCCCGCCGTTTTAATCACTTTCTCTTATTATCCAGCTGGTTAGCGCATCTGGTCGGATGTTTCTAAAAAGTGGCAAGCATATTGCAATTCCTTAAGGGACATCACTGCCGAGACTGGCGTTGGCATTCCGTGTAGGAGGCAAAATGAATTTAAGACGACTGAAGTACTTCGTAAAAATCGTCGATATTGGTAGCCTGACTCAGGCCGCAGAGGTGCTGCATATAGCGCAGCCAGCCCTGAGCCAACAAGTCGCTACCCTTGAAGGTGAAATGGATCAGCAGCTGTTAATTCGCACCAAACGCGGCGTAACGCCAACAGAAGCAGGAAAAATCCTTTATACCCATGCGCGGACGATCCTGCGTCAGTGCGAGCAGGCGCAATTAGCCGTTTGTAATGTGGGCCAAACTTTGGGCGGCCAGGTTTCAATTGGCCTGGCACCAGGTACCGCAGCATCTTCAATCACCATGCCTTTATTACAGGCAGTACGTGCGGAATTACCCGACGTGCTGGTCTATCTGCATGAGAACAGTGGTTCTGTCCTGAATGACAAGCTGTTAAGCGGCCAGCTTGACATGGCGGTCTTGTATGACCGTTCTCCGACGGCGGGCATCATTAGCCAACCGTTACTTAAAGAGGAGTTGTTTCTGGTCGGCACCCGCGACTGTCCAGGTCAGACAGTCGATCTCACTGCGGTGGCCGAAATGAACCTATTCCTGCCGCGTGACTACAGCGCTGTGCGTAAACGCGTAGATGAAGCTTTCTCACTGCGCCGATTAACGGCGAAAATTACTGGCGAAATTGATTCGATCTCCACACTCACGGCGGCGATTGCCAGCGGCATGGGCGTGACGGTGTTGCCAGAATCTGCGGCGCGCTCGCTGGTGAGTTCAGCTAATGGCTGGATGGCGCGAATTACCAGTCCATCGCTGAATTTACCGCTCTCGGTTAACTTGTCGGCGCGCACTGCTTTGTCGCCGCAAGCGCAGGCGGTAAAAGACATTTTGATGTCTTTAGTCGTTCGTCCGGTTCAGGAAAATCGCGAGCTGTTATTGGTGGGTTAATCTGGCTTATTGCTAAATCGAATAAGTTGCTGGTTTTTATTATTTGTTATCTCGGGGTTGCCACTTTAACAATAGTGTAAAGAACGGTGATGCCCCGGGGGCAATGTGAATTTCCAGCAACTGAAAATTATTCGCGAGGCGGCTCGGCGGGACTACAACCTGACCGAAGTCGCCAACATGCTTTTCACCTCGCAATCTGGTGTCAGCCGTCATATCCGTGAACTGGAAGAAGAACTCGGTATCGAGATTTTCATTCGCCGTGGCAAACGGCTGTTAGGCATGACGGAGCCAGGCAAAGCTTTACTGGTGATAGCTGAACGCATTCTTAATGAAGCCAGCAATGTTCGGCGCCTGGCAGATGTTTTTACTAATGATGCCAGTGGTGTTCTGACCATTGCGACCACCCATACACAGGCTCGCTACAGCTTGCCGAGCGTGATTAAATCTTTCCGCACGTTATTTCCTGAAGTCCGTCTTGAATTAATACAGGGCACACCGCAAGAAATAGAAACCCTGCTGCACAACGGTACGGCGGATATTGGTATCGCCAGCGAACGTCTGAGTACCGATCCTTTAGTCGTCGCATACCCGTGGTTCCGCTGGTACCACACGTTGCTGGTGCCGCACGGTCATCCCCTGATTCACGCTAATCCGCTTACGCTCGACGATATCAGCCGTTGGCCGATTATTACCTATCGGCAAGGCATAACAGGACGTGCGCGTATTGATGAAGCGTTTTCCCGACGTGGATTAACGCCGGATATCGTCCTGAGTGCGCAAGATTCTGACGTAGTGAAAACCTATGTGGAATTAGGGTTGGGGATTGGCCTGGTCGCGTTTCAGGCTAGCGGCGATGAAGGCGGGGAGCTAGTCAGGCTGGATACGCGTCATCTGTTCGAAGCCAACACGGTTTGGCTTGGGCTCAAACGTGGACAGCTCCAGCGTAATTACGTCTGGCGCTTTATCGAATTATGTAATCCGGAACTCTCCGTTGCGGATATTAAGCGATTAGCTCTGGAGCCGGAAGAAACCGCGCTGGATTATCAAATTTGAGGTGTGTCAGAAAATAAAAAAACCTGCTCAGAAGCCTGAGCAGGTGGGGAATAGAAGCGAATTAAAACGGTCCCCATTTAATTGCGACACCAATGAGCAACATGACAATACAAATCACAAACCATAGGGCAATGAGCGGGGCAATAAATCGCAGCCATTTTCCAAAGGAAACGTTGGCAGTAGCTAACACGGCCATCAGCACGCCAGAAGTTGGACTAATGGAGTTGACGATTCCTTCACCTAACAGTGCGGTTTGCACGATTACCTGACGGGTTAGACCCAGGCTATCGCCTAACGGCGAGAAAATAGGAATCAGCAGGGCAGATTCCCCGGAGCCAGACGAAATGCCAAAGTGAATCAATCCAGCGCTGATGAACATCCCGATGGCTGCGGCTGTGGGAGGGAAGGGGGTCAGTAAATTCGACAAGTAGCCCACGATAGGATCAAGAATATTGCCTTGTTGCAATACGATTGAAATTGCCGTCGCCATCCCGACGATAAAAGCCCCTTTAACCAGCGTGGAGCAACCCGCCAGAAAGGTATTGGCGATTTCGGAGCCAGACATCTTCCCCTGCAACCCAACCACTACCGCCAACAAAACAAACATGGCGGACATTTCATCCGTTC
>NZ_JAHWLU010000170.1:0-6536 GCF_022134725.1 Buttiauxella sp. S19-1 | reverse complement strand
GGTTTGAATATGTATATAAATGACCTTGATTATTCAATAACTGAATTAAATTTGGCGATAAATGATCATTATGATTGGGCCGGAAAATTCCTTCGTTTGAGTCTGCTGGGTGGGGAAGTTGATGGCGATATTCTCGACCCCAACTCGGCTCAGCACTGCCGCTTCAGTCGTTGGCTATCATTGCGTATGAATGGTGAAGCTTTAGATAAAGAGATGGTCATCACCATCGATAAAAATCACACCCACATGCACAATGTTGCCCGCGAATTGATGCAGTCCATTGTTCATCAACATGTGACTGATTCATTACTGATGAAGTATCAAAAAGCCCAGCAGGAATTTATTCATAACTTGGATCAATATAAGGAACATCTCTTTTCCTGGCGGAATTTGCATGATGCATTAACCGGGTTACCGCTGCGCCATTTATTATATCGGGAGTTCCCATTAGTTCGTGCGCAGTGCCAACGTATGAATCATCATTTGTATCTATTAATTATCGATATTGATCATTTTAAGTCGATAAACGATACATGGGGCCATAATGCTGGTGATGATGTATTGCGCAATGTCGCGTTGGCGCTAAAAGAGGCGACGCGCAAAGCCGAGCGAATTTATCGTTTTGGTGGTGAAGAGTTCATTATTTTACTTGATGCGAAAAACGACCGGGATGCACAGACCGCAGCGCAGCGTATACAGCAATACTTACAACAGCATAGTTTCCTTGTGGGTGACGATAAGATCACTGTCACGGCAACCGGTGGGTTGGCAAAAGTCCTGGAAACTGACACCTTGCATCAGACCATTGGCCGCGCGGATAAAGCGATGTATTACGGTAAAAACACCGGGCGCAACCGTTGCATTATGGCGATGACAGATAGCGAAATGCTGACTATCAGTTAAAAAAAACGCCGGTATTCACCCGGCGTTTTATCACAAACAGAAGTTATTCATTAATACGCGGATGCTGCTGAACCAGCAGTGTGCGTTTTTCCTGAAGCGCTTCGATTTCACGGTCCAAATCTTCGATTTTGTGCTCGATGTTGTCGTGATGTTCCTGAACAATTTCACGCGCTTCCGCAATATCAGACGCCGCAGGCGTTGCCCCTTTAAGCGGCTTATTCGCGGTCTCTTTCATAGTCAGGCCGGTCACCAGGCCAATCACCGCAACCACCATCAGATAATAGGCAGGCATCATCAGGTTGTTGGTTGTTTCGACTAACCATGCGGCAACCGTTGGCGTAATACCCGCAACCAGCACTGAAATATTAAAGGCACTTGCCAGCGCACTGTAGCGAATATGGGTTGGGAACATCGCAGGCAGTGTCGATGCCATGACGCCAGTGAAGGAGTTGAGGATCACCGCCAGAATGAGCAGCCCGGCGAATATCAGACCCAGCACATTACTGTTAATCAAGACAAATGCAGGAATCGCCAGTATCAGCAATGCCACGCTACCAAAGACGATAAACGGACGGCGTCCATAACGGTCACTCAGCAGGCCAATCATCGGCTGCACAAACAGCATACCGATCATAATGGCGATGATGATCAGCACGCCATGCTCTTCAGAATAATGCAGGTTATGGGACAGGTAACTCGGCATATACGTCAGCAACATGTAATAGGTCACGTTGGTAGAAATAACGATACCGATACAGGTCAACAGACTGCGCCAGTGCTTAGTGGCAATCTCTTTGAAGGAGATTTTTGGCCCTTCCGCCAGGCCTTCTTTATCGCCTTGTTCCAGCTTTTCAATGTGCTGCTGGAACGCCGGTGTCTCTTCAAGCGCATGGCGCAGATACAGGCCGATAATCCCTAATGGCAGTGCCAGGAAGAACGGTAAACGCCAGCCCCATTCGAGGAAGTTAGCTTCGCCGACAATCGCGGTAATCAGGACCACGACACCCGCACCACAGACAAAACCGGCAATCGAACCGAAGTCCAGCCAACTGCCCATAAAGCCACGTTTACGGTCGGGCGAGTATTCCGCCACAAAGATGGATGCCCCGGTGTATTCGCCGCCCACTGAGAACCCTTGCGCCATTTTCGCAAGTAACAACAGGATTGGCGCCCAGATACCAATGGTCGCGTACGACGGGATCAGGCCAATACAGAAGGTACTCAATGACATAATGATGATAGTGATGGACAGTATTTTCTGGCGTCCGTACTTATCACCCAGCATGCCGAAGAACAGGCCGCCTAGCGGGCGAATCAGGAACGGAACAGAGAAAGTACCCAGTGCTGCAATCATCTGCACGCTTGGGCTGGCATCCGGGAAGAAAACTTTACCGAGGGCATAGGCCACAAAGCCATAAACGCCGAAATCAAACCATTCCATCGCGTTGCCCAAAGAAGCGGCAGTAATCGCTTTTTTCAGGCGGCTGTCGTCGATGATGGTGACGTCACTGACCTTGATAGGTCTGACTTTCTTTTTCCTTTTTAACATTATTTTCCTCTTTTTCCTTGCGGGAGCAAAAGCGTCTCCCAGTCTAAGTGTAGTGGGCCGATCGCAAATTGAAGGTTAAAACTCCTGCACTCAGCGTCACTATGCAAAAGCCAACTAATAACTTTATGAAATTATTGGAAAATGTGGCTCTCTTCTAAAAACATTATAAAAAATATGGCTTAGTTAAAAAAGTGTGATCGCCATCAAGTTTAACCGCTAAAGGAAATCTTTGCAGCGCCGAAATAACAACACGATGAAAAAAATTAACAATTAGCTAACCTATTCAAGGGAGTTGCTATGACTGCGCGCGCGGCTATTACACAGCACGAATACCTGCTTGATGACGATACGACTTTGATGTCCACGACCGATTTAAAAAGCGTAATCACCCATGCGAATGATGCGTTCGTGAAAGTGAGCGGTTACCAACTTAACGAACTTACCGGACAGCCACATAACCTGGTGCGCCACCCTGATATGCCAAAAGCCGCTTTTGCTGATATGTGGTTCACCCTGAAACAGGGCGAGCCGTGGACAGGAATTGTTAAAAATAGGCGTAAAAATGGTGATCACTACTGGGTTCGCGCCAATGTAGTGCCGGTGGTGCGCAACGGTAAAACCACCGGATATATGTCGATTCGCACCAAAGTACGGCCGGAAGAAATTGCTGCCGTCGAACCGCTGTACAAGGCGCTGAAAGAAGGGCGCTGTAAACGCCGTCTGTTTAAAGGACTGGTGTTGCGCAAAAGTATGTTGGGGAAATTGCCCGCTTTACCACTAAGAGCCCGCATTCGCCTGATTATCAGCAGCGTATTTTTATCGATGATGGCCGCACTCGTTGTGACGGAACAAGGTGCGTTGCCGCTGGTAGTCAGTGCTGTGGCAAGTGTGTTGGCCTGCGCGTTGCTGGAGTGGCAAATTGCACGCCCGTTAGAAAATGTCGCCCGCCAGGCGCTGGAGGTGGCGACGGGCAACCAGCAATGTGTGCAGCATCTGGCACGAACCGATGAAATCGGCATGACGTTACGCGCCATAGGCCAGCTCGGGTTGATGTGCCGCTGGCTGATTCATGATGTCAGTCATCAGGTCGAAAACGTGCGCAGCGGCAGTGAAACTCTGGCGCAGGGTAATGTCGAACTCAACGCACGCACGCGCCAGTCGGTGGTTAACGTGCAGCAAACGGTCACTACCATGAGCCAGATGGCGGTTTCAGTACAGAACAACTCTGAAACTGCCGCCGCTGCCGATAAGCTTTCCAGCTCTGCGAGCGATGCCGCAGCACATGGCGGTAAGGCAATGGAAACCGTGGTAACGACGATGGATGATATTGCCGACAGTACGCAGCGTATCGGCTCCATTACTAGTCTTATCAACGATATTGCTTTCCAAACTAATATTCTGGCGCTCAACGCTGCCGTGGAAGCCGCCCGTGCTGGCGAGCAGGGCAAAGGGTTTGCGGTAGTGGCGGGTGAAGTGCGTAACCTGGCACAGCGTAGTGCGACGGCGGCAAACGACATCCGCAAGCTTATCGATGCCAGCGCCAGCAAAGTGCAATCAGGTACTATTCAGGTGCACGAAGCGGGGCGTACCATGAATGACATCGTGGCGCAGGTGCGTAATGTGACGCAGCTTTTAGGGCAAATTAGCCACGCGACATCGGAGCAAGCGCAAGGGCTGTCTGATTTAACCCGCGCGGTGGCGGAACTGGATGCCATCACACAGAAAAATGCGGCACTGGTCGAAGAAAGTGCCGAAGTCTCGGCGATGGTAAAACACCGCGCCGCACGGCTGGAAGATGCGGTAACGGTTCTGCATTGATTCAACAGTGGCTGGAGAAGCGTTAGCGCCATCCAGCCTTTCAAACGAATGCTTAAAGGCACTTTTTTCATGCCACACTCAGCAATTATTAGCTAGGCTGGGACAGATTGACCGTTTATTCACGACCCTAACCTATGGAGAGCGTTATGACTCAGTCGTCCCAGATTAACCGCCGCTTTGTGCTTAAGCAGCGTCCACAAGGTATGCCAACCGATCAAGATATTCGCCTCGAAGAAGCACCCGTCCCACAACCAGCCGCAGGCCAGTTGCTGCTACGGACAATCTATCTGTCACTCGACCCGTATATGCGCGGGCGTATGGATGATACGGAATCCTATTCTGCCCCATTAGCCATTGGCGATGTGATTGGTGCAGGTACCGTTTGCCGGGTCGAACAATCTGCACATGCGGATTACAAAGCGGGTGACCTGGTGTTGGCTTATACCGGCTGGCAGGATTACGCGCTCTCTAATGGCGAAGGTTTGCAAAAACTCGACGCCAATATGTCGCACCCGTCGTATGCGCTCGGTTTACTCGGCATGCCCGGTTTTACCGGCTATATGGGCTTGACCGATATTGGTCAGCCAAAAGAAGGTGAAACGGTAGTCGTAGCCGCCGCCAGCGGCGCGGTAGGTTCGGTTGTTGGCCAGGTGGCGAAATTACTGGGTGCAAGAGTGGTGGGTATTGCGGGTGGCGCGGAGAAGTGCCGTCACGTCACCGATACTTTAAAATTCGATGTCTGTATTGACCACAAAGCACCAGACTTTGCCGAACAGCTTAAAAAAGCCTGCAACAAAGGGATTGATGTTTATTTTGAGAATGTCGGTGGTGCAGTGTTTGACGCCGTTTTGCCTCTGCTCAATACCAAAGCGCGTATTCCGGTGTGCGGTGTTATCAGCCAGTACAACGGCATGAACAGCGCATTCGAGCAGGACAGATTACCGTTGTTGATGAGCACCATTCTGAAAAAACGCATGCGCGTACAAGGGTTTATTATTTCCCAGGATTACGCCGATCGTTATCCAGAATTCTATCAGCAGATGAGCCAATGGCTGGCTGAAGGGAAAATTCAGTACCGCGAAGATGTGGTTGATGGCCTGGAGAAGAGCGTAGAAGCGTTTCGCGGTCTGTTGAGCGGTAAGAACTTCGGCAAGTTGATTGTGAAAGTCGCGAGTTGATTTTTATTGAAACGGCGCTAATGCGCCGTTTTATTAACCTTTATATGGCCCATCAATCACCGAATTTCTGGCTAACAAATCCGACGTAAACACATTATCTTTCGATAAATATCCGCCATCCAACATGGATATTAAGCGGTTGATGACTTCACTGATCATATCGCTCACCGGATCTTTGATACTGGTTAACGCCGGAGAAAGATAAGGTGCAGTCGGAATATTATCGAAGCCAATAATCGATATATCCTGTGGAACAGAAATTTCCATATCGTTTAATTTTTTCATGGCTCCGACCGCCATTTCATCATTACTGGCAAGAATCGCGCTGATCTTATGTTTGCGTGCAAGCAATGCTTCTACCGCAGAAACACCGCTGGCTGGCGTCCATTTTCCGTGGGCAATCAACTCTTCGTTTACAGCAATATCATATTGATTCAAAGCTTCTTTATAGCCCGCTAAGCGCTCGATAGCGGTAGGGGAATCCATTGCGCCGGTAATAAAAGCAATATCACGATGCCCGCGTTCAATAAGGTATTTTGTCGCCATCAAACTGGAGCCTTTATGGTCACAACAAATACAGTGGCTCTGGTGTTTTCTGAGTTTTCGGTTCACTACCATAATCGGCTGTTTATGCTGATCAATAATGTCGTCCATTTCATCAATGGTCAAAAAGCGTGGATAAATAATTACCGCATCACAGCGTAAATCGAGCAAGAACTGAATCGCTTCGCGTTCTTCCTGCGCACTGTGTTTACCATCCACCAGAATAAGCTGACGGCCATTGTCTTCTAATTTCTTCGCTGCCTGCGAAAGTATTTCACTGAAATAACTGCCGTTATAAAGCGTGTTGGTGACCACTAAACCAATACATTCTGACTTATTCGTCGCCAGATTTCGCGCCAGCAAATTGGGCCGGTATCCCGCTTCTTCGATGGCTTTATAGACCTGCTCTTTTGTGGCTTCGCTGACGTATCCCTTGCCGGATAAAACGCGTGAAACAGTGGCTTTTGAGACGCCGGCTTTTTGTGCCACTTCTAGCATTGTCGACATGGGAGCTTCCTGGCTTTTTTGAATGCCTCATTTTACAC
>NZ_JAHWLU010000169.1:0-6742 GCF_022134725.1 Buttiauxella sp. S19-1 | reverse complement strand
CCCGCCCCCCTCAAATCGCACTCCACTGCGAAGACCTGAACCGAGCCACTCATCCCAATAATCAAAACCAGTAAACGCCAAAACATTAATCGGTTATTTATGAACTTTCGCACCCTGCTGCTTACATTTTTCACGGGCTTTTCTCCTACAGATAACTGATGCTCATCGTCGCCGTGGCACTGAAGGCACCCGCTTCCAGACTGCCTCCTTGCTTGTACGGCACCGCGGTCAGAGTGAATTGGCTGCTGGCGGTGCCATTGCCCGTCCAGCCTTGGGTGAGTGGATAACCATAGCCGTTACTGCCACCACCCAGTGTTAAAGGGAAACTGCTGTTCACTCCGTTCCCCTGGTACAATGCCACGCCGAGGATGTCGGCATTGCCTCCGGTAGCATCCGTTTTCAGCACATTAGTAGGCGCGCCAGTTAGCTGCGAACCGGTTACCCTGACATACGCGGCTCCGCTGTAATAGGTACAGCTGACGGGCACGGTGATGGATTTGGCGTAGGCCTGGCCATCCACCTTTTGGGCGTCCATATCGCCAAAATCCACGGTAATCAGACTGTCGCCGTTAACCACGCAAGGCGGAATGTAGATTTCGCTGGTGATGGTGATATTAATGTTTGCTCTTGCCGTCGTTGCGCTGAATAGTATTCCTGCCAACAGCAGCGCAGATGCGATTTGCCTGGTTTTCATCACCATCACCTCACTCATAATTCAGCACAAAATTGGCCTGCGCACTGTAATCGCCAGCAACGACACTCTGGTCTGCCAGAGCGTCCGGTGTGGCTTGTACCACCGCTTTAAAGTTCAGCACGATGGTGCTGCTGTCTAACTGAGTACCCGCCCCCTGGTTATGCGGCTCACCAAGCTTCAGTGGTGAAGTCCCGTCAACGTCCAGTATTCCCACCGCCAGTTTTCCGACATTCGGCCCGGTTCCCATGCGTAACCAGTAATCTGACTGGCTTCCCATGTTGGTTTCCCGGACGCCATCAAACGTCAGTTTGACCACGCTATAGAGCGTGGTAGTGGTGCAGTTATTCAGCTGAATGGAAAAATTCTCCTCCGGGCTGCGTCCTGGTGGATATTGAAAATCCTTGAGCGGCCGGTCGCCAAATAGCACGGTTTGCCCCTGGCTTTCTGGCGCTAGTTCACACGGGGATTCCCACAATACCCCTTTGAATTCCATAGGCGTTTCAGCCAGGATTGGCGTCGAAAATATAAAACCCAGCCCGAAAAGCACCGACAACTTATTGATATTGATCATTCATACTCCAGACTCAGGCGCAGCAGCGCACCCTGCAACAGCATGTGCTGGCTCAATTTATAGGTCAGTTGGTTATCTCCGGATCGCAACGCCACTGCTTCTTCTGGCAGTTGAAGTTCTGGATACATCGGCTCTTCGCCATCAACCGAATCCTTCAACAATGCACTGCGGATAACATGGATGGGTGCCGCATTGTCTTCACTGGTCACGCCACCTTCACCACAACCTGTCAGTGTCAAATTCACCGGGACGACCCCGCCGACAACCGGAGTCCATGAGGTTTCCTGGGTTTTCAGAGTACAGGGAGAGGTGACTAGTGTTCCGCTGACAGCCAGAAAACCCACCTGACCATTACGCTCATTCACTTGCTGATGATTAGATTCATCAGGGATGAAAATTATTTTTTGGGACTGAACTTCGGCTGCCCGCGCCGCACTGCTTATCGACACCGCAGATATCAGTGTCAGCCCCATAATTATCAGCGTGTTTGGCTTCATTCCCCGCTCTCCTGGTTGATAATTACTTATCCGTTTCCACCGCAGTACAGCGGTTGCTGCTGCACTGGAACGTCAAGGATGGGCGGCCACCGTAATCGTTGATATAAGTCAGAACCGGCGCGTTGTAGTTACCCGCTTTCACACTTTGCGATGACTTAGGTGCCAGCATGACCGCTTCGAATTTTCCGACCTGTGTTTGTTTGGCCCCTTCACCAATGCCAATCACCGTGATGAAATATGGCGTCGGGTTTTCTATGCGGTAGCCACCGCTTTCTTTGGTGAGCACCAGTTTGTCCTGCCACACCGCATTAGGTTTAGTTTTGATTGATGCCGGGCGGTAGAACAACTTCACACGTGTCTGTAGGGCGATTTGTAGCGAGTTAGCTTTTTCACTACGTGGCGGAATTTCCCGCAAATTGAAGTAAAACAACGATTCACGATCCTGTGGCAACTTAGCGATATCCGGGGTGGTGGATAAACGCAGCAGGCTTTTTACCCCAGGCTCAAGGCGCTGGACTGGTGGCGTAACGACTATCGGCCCGGTGGTAATTTTGGTTTGCCTGGCATCTTCTAACCACGCCTGCGCCAGGTACGGTAATTGTTTGTTGTCATTAGCAATATTCAATGTCATCGACTTATCGCCGCCATTAAAAATGACCCGCGTTCGGTCCAGCGAGATGGCAGCGTGAGCGCCAGACAAGGTACTCAAACATAAACCCACTACCGCTGTTGTTTTCATCATCGTGTTCACAATCTGATCTTCCTTACTGTGTTAATTCGGGTTACCGCCACCGCGGGTAAAGCGGTGTGTTATTGATAGATTTGTCAGGCCTTTTCGTTCTGACATGGCAATAAAAGTTGCTGTTCAGGTGGCACAGTTTCTGGCAATGCGATACTGCACTGCTGCTGACCGTCCCAACCGACTTGCAGTGTTTCGCCTAACGCCACACCGCTGAGCCAAACCAGACCTTCGTCACTGACCATTCCAACTTCGGTCCCTTTGGTATTGGTGACGCTTGCGCCAAATGGCGGCACCGTGCCGTCTTTTCTTTTCACCACCGCAAACAGTTTCGCCCCCTTCAACACCCCGAATTCCCGGTACCCAATAGCCCCTTCAGTCAGCACGGATTCCACCACGGAGCGTGTTGCTTCCATGTCTTCCGGGAGTTTGTTCAAATCAATGCTGGTGGTATTGCGGTAATAGCTACTCATCCCAGTGACGACCCCGGTTCCCCAACGGTTGGTGGTTACCCTTCCGCCATTGACTGGCACACCGGCAACCCCTTCGGTGTCAACCAACAGACGCGTTCCGCCGTTCGTCCCACCCGCATGCAGAGCGGCACCTTTCGCGGTAAGCGTCGCCCCGCCTGAAAGGTTCAGACCGAGCGAGGTGTAATCATTGCTCACCCACGCAAGGTTGGTTGAAAGGTTGGCCCGCGTTCCCGTATGGCTGTAGTAGCCATTGAACTGTCCGTCCGTCGATTCGCCGCCCCCGGTGTTCACACCCGCATTAATGCTGTAGTTATCCAGGCCCTTATTGAGCGAATTGCTGTACCCGGCAGTCTGGCTCACGCGCCCTTCCGTGGTGTTGAGGTTATAACTGGCTGTTCCGCCGCCGCCCGTCGGGATCGAGATGCGGAAATAGAGTGAGTCATTGTCCTCATCGTAATAACGCGATCGGGAGGCCGACAGGCTCATCGATATGCCACGAAAATCGCCGATGTCCATGTAGTGGTTGATACTTAGCGTGTAATAGTTGGACTGTTTAGTGTCATCCCAATAAGTCTGGTGGCTAAGTTGTAACCCCACAGAGGTTCGGCCATTTTCCCCAAGGCTTTTGTTCAGCGTGGCGGTATAGAGTTGCTTTTCACGGCCAGTGAAATCATCACGATATCGGGCATCCAGATATTGCTGCATGCTCATGTAATCGTTTTCGGAGAAACGGTAACCGGCAAAGTTAATGTCTGCGTTAGCCTCATCAAAGCGTTTGGAATAACTCATCCGCCAGGATTTCCCTTTCATGGTGCCGTGCTCGTCATCAAAATTGGCAATCGACTGCGTAAGGTCGGTTGATAATGTGCCTAAGGCGTTCATATCACGACCCAAACCGATAGCTAAGGCGTTATAATCATTACCACTTATGATGCCGCCACCATATAAAGACCAACTGTTGTTGATACCCCATGAGGCTTCGCCACTGACAAAGAACGGCCCTTCCAAATCATGCCCGTTGGTGCGTGACTTCCCGCTAATCAGTTTGTAGCGCACCTGTCCTGGACGAGTCAGATACGGAACGTAGGCGGTATCCACCTGGAAGGTTTTCTTCTGGCCGTTTTGTTCGATGACTTCGACATCCAGTCGCCCGCGAATCGAGCTATCCAGATCCTGAATCGTAAATGGCCCGGCAGGTACCGTGGCGTCATATAAAATGCGCCCCTGCTGCGATATGACTACGCGCGCATTGGTTTCTGCTACCCCTGAAACCTGCGGAGCATAGCCACGTAATTTAGGTGGCAACATGCGATCATCACTTTCCAGACTCACGCCGGTGTAGTTCCAGGCGCTGAAAATATCGGAGCTTATGTAATTTTCGCCTAACGTCAGGTTCGCTTGTAGCTTCGGGATGGCGCGATACAGGTACACACGATTCCAGTCAAACTGATTGTCATCGCTCTCACCATCAACCTGGGTAATGTTCCCCTGGTAGTCCGCGCGAAGACGCCAGGGGCCAAAGTTGGCTCCTGTTGTACCGTTGAAGCTAAAATTTCGCGACTCTTCCCGTTCCTGTGGTTGGGTGACCGTGGCATTAAGGTTGTAATCCAGCATCAAGCCTGGAATACCATTGTCCCAACGTGAAGGTGGCAACCAGGTTGCATCGGAATATTCAAGCCAGGCTTGCGGCATATTGATGAGTAGCGTTCCATCGGACAGATCTGCCTGTATTTCAACCCCTGGTAGCTGGCTAAAATCCGCGCATTCGGTTTCGCCAAAGGGTATCCAGAGCAACTTACCTTGTGAGGTCTCCGTTAATCCCATTTGTGCCACTATCTCGCGCGTCAGGCAGGCCTGAGGCAAACTTTTCTTATCCCCTTCCTCGACGGTTTTTTTCAGCTCAGCAAACGTCACCGGAAGAGTGGACGAACTCATTGATTGTCCGTTGATGACCACCTGTAATTGGTACTGGCCGGGCATGACATAGCCTGCCTGAGAGAAGCGGCTAACATTGATATTCTGACGGTCGGAGGCATCCAGGACGTCCGTGTTAAATTCGACAGCCTCGGCATCGCGAATGGTTAACATCAACAGCACCGGCGCAATCGGGCAACAGGATAAATAGGCTGTGAGTTTTCGATTAGTTAACATGTTGTCATCGCAAATAATCTATTGATGAGCCAAAACCCCGTGAACCTCTTCCTCCTTATTGAGATAAGGAAAATGTATCGGCGAAACGAACTCGGCCACAGAAAGTCATTACTCGTAATCCACCTTCAGACGTACCACTGCGTAGTAATCACCACCGCGCAGGGGCTCGCCATTGCGTATCAACCGCAGAGCGTACTGAAGCCGCTGTTCACTGCCTTTTAATAATTGAGGCGGCATCGCCTTACCGGCAAACGCCCGGTTTCCCTGGCTATCGAGGATTTGTAATTCCACACCTCGAGCTTGCCCCAACACGCCAAATCTATCCGGGGAATGTCCACGCAAGCCGTCAAAGGTGACACGCACTTGGGAGTCCGGCAGTACGGCATCCGGTTTTACATCGTCCTCACTGGTCAGCTCACAATTCTCTAGCCCGAGGTAAAAAATTTTCTCAGGTCCGGGAATACTCGCCTGCATGTCTTTCATGCGCGTGGTTCCCATCTCAATGACTTGCCAAACATCTTCCATACCAAGCGTGCAAGCTGGAGCGATAATCTGACCGCCAAAATTAGCGCTTCCATGCCACCAAACACCTTCTGGCCCCTGGTATTCTGGCGCGTTCTGACTGGATGACTGGGTCGAAGTTGATGTTGCCAATGCCCCTTCCGACAGCACTATCAGCAGTGTCAGCCCGCAGAGATATTCCCTGAGCATTCCGCCTCCTTCGCGTGGCTAACAAAAACGGGACAACCCCGAAGGGCTGCCCCGAAAAATTTTACTGATAAGCGAGGGTAAAGTTGGTCACTGCGGTGAAGTCACCTT
The DNA here is from genome assembly GCF_022134725.1 of Buttiauxella sp. S19-1. Classification (NCBI taxonomy): domain Bacteria; kingdom Pseudomonadati; phylum Pseudomonadota; class Gammaproteobacteria; order Enterobacterales; family Enterobacteriaceae; genus Buttiauxella; species Buttiauxella sp. S19-1. Next base: position 798 of record NZ_JAHWLU010000169.1, on the reverse strand, counting down.
CAGCAACGACGCCACCAGTCGCCATTTTTACCCAGCTGGCGTAACGGAGGGTGTTATTGCCATCACCGATAATCTGTGGGTTACCCGGCTGGCCAAATACCACATCGCCACTCGCTGGGGAGTTAATGATGATTGCAGTGCCGGTATTACCGGTTGTGCCCAATTCTGTTGGTGCGGCAGGAATTGCTGCACCGTTGAATGTGACGGTTACGGTTTTGTCGACCAGGCTTGTTGGGTCACAATTTGTCAACAGGATGTCAATATCACGCAGTTCCGAGATGCCGCCGGACGCAAGATGCGTTTTGGAAATCTGACCAAAGTCTATGGTCTGGTCTGCTGATTCAGGCGCAATGCTACAAGCTGCATTGATTACGGACCCGGTGAAGTTCACAACACCTTCGCCACCATTGGCAGCCTGAGCACTGAAAGCCACCAGGGACAAAGCTACTGCACTCGTTAATGTTGTGAAGGTTGTTTTAAAGCTCATTTCTCAATTCCTTGATTAATAATGAATAACATTCGTTATCGCTCACCCGAACACCGACTCGTTAAAAACGGAACGAGTGAAGTCAACTTGCCGGTGTTCATAGCAAGGCAGAGCGATGTGGATTCTTTTGTTATTTTTTGCCTTCCAGGCGGGGTAATTCTTACCTTCAGGCCGAGTTGGGATTGACAATTAGTTCCAATTTGACAAGTCCAGCCCAAGAGTCCAGAAATATACGAAAAAGCAGTCAAATAAACTGATTTTAATTTTATTTGTGATTTTTAATTCTTCATGTGGTGACAAATAAGACACGG
>NZ_JAHWLU010000168.1:0-7214 GCF_022134725.1 Buttiauxella sp. S19-1 | reverse complement strand
AATTACAATAGTGCAGATATGTAACCTGGAGCTCACCATGCTCGAAATGGAGTTTTCCACCCTTTATGTTTTCATTTTATTACAATGAATAATAATTAAAAGAATCGGAATCAAAACCTGGGTTTCACTCTTAAACCCACTCCCGATAATTAATCTTTTCGCTTATTTATATATATAGCAACCGTGCGCTAGCCAAATGAAAAAGCAAAACAGTGAACATTTATTTTACGTCATTCACCTGTAACAAAAACCTCTTTAATCTCCTCACATTAGCAGAAAAACACATAGCAAAAAGCCACACTATGTTGCCATAGTGTGGCCTCGTACTGCTTACTATTTGATGGTTGCTTACATAGCCCACATCCCTATGAGCTGAAACCAGCATAAGGTTAATGCACCACGTATTCAAAATCCTTTTTATTTAAAAATAAATTTTAATATTTAGATAAAAAAATACCCGCCGGACAGGCGGGTATATTGTATTGGCACAGCAAGATGCACAAACAATATTAAAGGATCGAATCACTCGAATTGACGATATCAATGAGGCTTGATGTATCAACGTGATAATTGTAGTGTGTGACCATTTCGCCAGCAAACTAATTTCCGTACAAAAATAAACTTATCAGAAACTAAAATTAACCCCAGCGTAAGCGCCATCGGCTAAGATATTATCGCTGCGGCCATCTTTCCCTTCCATGCCAACATAACGGTACCCGCCATCAACGGAAAACGTGGAGTTAACATTCCAGCGAAGACCCGCGTTCGCTTCGCCATACTGTGCTACGCCACTTGAGAGCGAATCAGGTGAAAAATAAGCATCGCCAAACAGAGTAAAATTTTCGCCCAGTGGCAGCTGCGCACCACCCCCTACTGCCACGGCATAACCTTCGTCGTTATCATCCGGGTTCAGATACAGCGTTTTACCGCCGAGGGTAATCAGCACCGAACCCAACGGGATATTCCAGCCCAGTCCCAGGCTCGCAACATCACCGTCATTATCGTTATGTGCCCAGTTACCACTAAAGGTAAAACCAGGCTCATTGGCGCCAAAACTCATACCCAGGTTGGTCCATTTAGAACCCGCCTCTCCATGAAATGAAACCGCACTTGCCGAACCTGCGCTCAGTGTTGCAACGATCAGACAAGCCATTTTTAAATTTTTCATCGCGTTCCTCTTTATTCTTCAGGGTTTCCGGACCAAAAAAAAAGCCCGATAGGCACTAAGGCATCGGGCAAAACGGACGTTACTGCTATTTTTGTAATTGCATGTTGGGACTTATTGCTGTGGCGCTACACCGGCAATTTCGATAACAACGCGGCGATCTGGTGCCAGGCAGTTAATCAGTTCTTGACGCGCAGTGACTGCATCACAGGTTGTTCCAGTTACTGGCTCACTTGCACCACGGCCTTCTGCCTGGACGTTCTGAGCTGGCATACCTAAACGAACCAGTTCGTTAGCAACGGCTTGCGCACGTTTTGCAGACAGGTTCAGGTTGTAATCTTGTGAACCCAGACGGTCAGTAAAGCCAATCACCATAGTGGATTTGTCTTTAGCTGCCTGAATTTCTGGACGGTTGTAGAGGTCACGTACCGCTGCTTCACCTTCAGCAGAAAGCACTGCTGAGTTGAAGGCAAACATCACGTCTGATTTCAGGTTGAAACGCTGTGGTTCTACTGGCGCTTCTACTGGAGCAGGTGCTGCTGCAACTGGAGCGGCTTCGTTGGCACCAAAGCGGTAAACCACACCGGCAGTCACAGTGCTGACATCAGAACTCACGCCAATTTGGTTGGAGTTACCCACGTTGCCAACCCATTGGTATTCCACGCGGCCAGCCCAGTTGTCATTGAACTCATATTCAGTACCGACAGCGGCCAGTGGGCGCACGCCAGTATCAAACTTAGAATCGCCATTTTGCTCAGCTTCAGCACGGTATGCAAATGCACCGGCACGGCCATAGATATCCCAGTTATCAGTGAAACCGTAGCTAGCTTTCATAGAAAGCTGCAAGCCCTGAGAACCCATTTTGGCACCGGCTACGCCGTTGTTGCCTTGGATCTGCATATTGCCGAGATAGTCGTAGCCGCCTTCAACAGCCAACCACGGATTAATTTGATAACCTGCGAATACGCCACCGCCAACATTGTCGCTGCTGGTTTCAAAGTCGGTCGCGTTGCTTACGTTATCATTGAAATCATTGTCACCATTGCCATCGAAATAATGTGACCAACCTAATTTAGCACCGCCATACCAGGTATCGGTATCGGCTGCGGCATTGGCGTTCGTTACTGCGAAGGCGTTGAGTGCGATTAACGCAATAAGAGTCTTTTTCATCATAATCCTTGAAGTCGCTGCTGGGAGATTGCTCAATGGTATTAATATTTAAGCGACGGATGATATTCATATTCCTTGCAAGAAGGAATTTGAACTTCATTTAATTTTAAATGAAAAAGAACTAGGTTAAATCATTGCATAACACACCCACAAAACCAATATCACAACAATAATTAGCGTGCTTTAGAATTTCTCAGGCAAATTGATGACTTCCAGTAAATAACCTCCACGGCGAATGTCAATGTAACCGCCATTCTTTAAAGCAAACATGACATTCAGAATACTGCTACGTGATAAGTGCGTTCTTTCCTGAATGTAATCAAGAATTGAAGTTCTTAATCGAGATTCTTCCGGCAAGCGGCTCATCTCAATAAGATGACCACGAATAATGGAATAAGTGCGTTGCTGCACGACGACAGAATCGCGGTAGCAGAGGTAGGTGGTGTAGTAAGCAAGAATAATAGCCACATCTTTCCAAAGGTCTTGCTGACTTATTATTTCATGCGCCTGGCTGGCATCCATACGTAGCATGGTGCAATCGGTTTCTGCACGCAGAATATGGCTACGTAAAGGCTGGATACTCTCCGCAATACCGAACAAATTCTGCCCGGAGAGCGTAGCAATAACTAAACCATCCGTTGCGCGCAGCACAGAAATTTCGCCTTTCTTGAAGACGTAGAACTGCGGGACATCTTTATATTCCCAGTTAATCCGCTTACGAGGAATGATCTCCATGGGGGTTCCATAGGGCTCAAGGGCGGTCAGCAGGCGCTGGATGGCGGCTTCGGGTCGTGTGGGAGGAGGTATAATCATTTTTTTTCCTGAGATGACTCACTATACATGCAGGTTCCTTGAAGTATATACCACGCCAAAGATCTAGCGGGGGAGCGCTACTCTGAAGTGTTTGCTGCTTACATACAACCATGTATTGAAAAACTAAAACACCTTTTTGCACATTTTTTACAACTATTTCTATGATGAAAAGAAGTGTAATTTCTTATTTTTCCTCTTGCACATTATTGTGGTTTTGTGCAATTAAAAAATCGCCAAAAATTTAAATTTAAACAAATTAAAAGTGGTGCCGCGCACACCTTCTCATTAGTGTCTCCGGACATTTAATCACGGAGCACCAAACTATGATCCTGGACTACCTTGCCTTAGGCGCTCTTATATTTGTGGGACTGACGCTTTTCTATGGCGTTATTGTTGTGCACGATATTCCTTATGAAATCGCGGTGCATCGCAATCATCCACATCAAGATGCTATTCATGCTGCAGGTTGGGTGAGTTTATTCACACTGCACGCAATCTGGCCGTTTTTGTGGATCTGGGCGATGCTATATCGCGAAGATCGTGGTTGGGGATTTGCGACTAAAAACCATGAGTTAGAGGCGTTACGTGAACGTCTGGCTCAACTGGAAGCTCAGCACAAAAATAATACAGCAAACCACCAGTAACCGAATTATTGAGCAGGATTCATTGTGGATTTATTACTTATTCTTACATATACCGCAATTTGTGTCGGTATATTTAAATTCTTCAAAATTCCATTAAATAAATGGAGCGTTCCTACTGCAGTTTTGGGTGGGATTATTCTTATTGGCTCCTTGCTGTTATTAATGAATTACAACCATCCTTACACTGAACGTGCTCAGATGGTTACCGTGACAGTACCTATTATCCCTGAAGTATCGGGTACGGTGGTCGAAGTGACCGCTAAATCTAATGAGATGCTGAAAAAAGGGGATTTCCTGTTCCGTATTGACCCGACCGCCTACCAGGCCAAAGTCGAGTCAATCAAAGGTGAAATCGAAAGCGCAGAAAAGAACGTTGAAATGCTGCAAGCGCGCCTGGCTTCCGAAAATGCCGATATTGCCCAGGTAAAAGCACAACGCGATTTAGCCATGAAAGATGCTGACCGTTACCGCAATGGCAGCCAGGACAAAATGAAAAGCCCGTTTACTGACCAGGAAGTGGTTCGCGCACAGCAAACCTATCTGGCAGCGCAGGCGCAATGGCGTTCTTCCCTGTCGAAGCGCGACCAAACAGCGGCAGAACTGAGTGCGCTGGTTAACGGCGAAAACGCGACAGTGTACCGCTTGAAGTCCAACCTCAAAGAAGCAGAATACTTCCTTGAGAAAACCGTTATTCGCGCCCCTAGCGATGGCTACGCAACGCAACTGTTCCTGAAACCAGGCATGTTCGTGCGCCCGATACCGCTGCGCCCAGTGATGGTGTTCGTCCCTGACCAGAAAACCAGCGTTTATGCCGTTTTCCGCCAAAACTCTGCCCTGCGTTTAACCGCGGGTGATGAAGCCGAGGTCGTGTTCAACGGCCTGCCAGGCAGTGTCGTGAAAGGGAAAGTGAAACAAATCATGCCGGCGATCGCCAACAGTAGTTATCAGGCACAAGGCTACTTACAAGGTTTAAGTCTGGATCCCAAACTCGACGGCATCTATGCAGAAATTGAGCTTAACAACGTCAAAGATGTAGAACGTTTACCGGCCGGTACCATGGGACAAGTTGCCGTGTATTCGGATTATTTCGAACACGTTTCCATTATCCGCAAAATCTTGCTGCGTATGACCAGCTGGATGCACTACCTGTATATCGATCATTAATTTGAGGTGAAAAAAGGAGCCACCCCATGCAGAAAGCCAAAATGTTGACACTTTTCGCCGTCGTTATTCTGACGTGGGGTAGCACCTGGCTGGCGATGAAATTCGCGCTAGTCAGCATGCCACCGATTTTTGCCACCGGCCTGCGCTTTTTAAGCGCAGCGCCACTCCTCTTGTGGCTATTGAAGATCACTCGTTCATCGCTGTTATTCCCACCAGGCCACCGTATTTTCCAGTTCTGTGTGTTCCTGTTCTGTTACTGCCTGCCCTTCACGCTGGTGCTTTACGGTGAGCAGTACGTCGATGCCAGCAGTGCGGCAATTATCTTTGCCGTGTTGCCGGTTGCCGTTCTGCTGATTTCTATCGTAGTGCTCAACGCCCCTGTCAGCCTGTTACAACTCATGGGTTCGATGCTAGCGCTACTCTCACTGTTTTGCTTGCTGCGAGAAGAAGCCAGGATGAGCCTGAGCAACAACTGGAAAGGGTCATTAGCCGTCGTTCTTGCCGTTTTCATCCATGCTTTTATGTACGTTCAATGCAAGAAGCGCAGTTGCCAGGTTTCGCTTTCCACATTTAACGCGCTGCCGTGCCTTGCCGCAGGGTTAATCCTCACGCTGATTGGTGTGATAGTGGAAAAACCGCTAATTGAAAATATTACCTGGCTGTCTTTTGCCTCGATTATTTACCTTGGCATTGTGGCTGGGGTGTTCGGAATCTTGTGTTATTTCTCGCTGCAAAAGCGTATATCGACGTTCAGTACCTCGTTGGTATTTATCTGTTTTCCGGTTATTGCCGTGCTACTCGAATGCCTGGTAATGGACAGCGTCTTTTCACCGACATCCTGGATTCTGCTCGCCGCGATGCTTAGCGGTGTCTTTTTCTCTTTAATACCGGTTGAGAAGAGAAAAAGCGTTTCAACCTCGCAACAACAGTGGAACTAGCACGATTTTTTCTGCGCCATATTTACAACTCATTAATAGCTGTTAAAAATGGATATTATTTGAACATAAATATGGTCAATGTCAGAAGAGATCCTCAGGCAACAGATCCAGAACCTCAAAAAGCATAATGCCCGTCTCAAGAGAATTGCGCATGACTCACGCAACAAGCTGAGTGCAACGCTCGACGGGACAGGTTTGTGCTTGTGGCAACTTGATATTAGCAGCGGCAAACTGGTTATTTTCAACCGCCGTTGGGGTTCCATGCTGGGTTATCGGCCCAAAGAACTTAGCGCTCATTTTGATGTGTGGCGTGACCATCTGCACCCTGAAGACAAAGAAATGGTGCTCGCCGCGTTTTATAACCATCTCGAAGGCAAAGCCCCCTGGTACGAAGCGCTGCACCGTATGCAGGCTAAAAATGGCACCATCACCTGGGTGCTAGACCGTGGACGAGTGACCGAATGGAGCGATGACGGTAAGCCATTGAAAGTCACCGGTACCCACATCGACATGACCAAAGAAAAGCAGTACGAGGAACAGCTGGCGAAGCTCGCCAACCACGATCCGCTCACCGGTCTTGCTAACCGCCACTCGCTGCATGCACAGTTTGATTTGTTAAAAAAACTCGGCCCGCTATCAGTGGCTTTTATCGACCTTGATGATTTCAAAAACGTTAACGATACCCTGGGGCATCGCAGCGGCGACGAAGTTCTGTTGCAGCTCAGCCAGCGGTTGTCCGAAGCCTGCCCGCCAGAAGTGACCATTGGGCGAATCGGTGGCGATGAGTTTATCCTGCTGATGCCGTGGACGCTGGAGAGTGCAGCAATCCAAACCACTGCCCAGCGCTGCCTGGATGCCGCTATCACGCCATTTGAGTTGAGCAACGGTTCGGCGACTGTCGGCGCATCAATTGGCATTAATGAGTCCTGGGCCAACGACAATTTTGCCGATGCGGTAATTCGTGCCGACGAGTCGATGTATTTGATTAAGCGCACTGGTAAGAATGGGGTGGTGCTGGGTGCGAGGGTGGTGAGTCAGGCCTAAACGCCTCTATCTTATACACCACTCACCCTGGTAATCTTGTCAGGGCGAAATCTGTTAGCCCCGCAGGTTTTCCGTTCACCCGTGCATTCAGTTATCTCTTTAATTCCAGAAAACGGTGAACGTATTAAGGAGTTAACGCCAACTCCTTAATAATCCAGGCGCCCGGCAAATCAATCGCCGCTAAAGCGGTAAACACCGTTTTTCACCCAACATTCGGGGTCGTTCGCGATTCGTTCCAGACGATCGCTCTCTCACGTGGTTCCCGACCACGTGACC
>NZ_JAHWLU010000167.1:0-7252 GCF_022134725.1 Buttiauxella sp. S19-1 | reverse complement strand
ACCCAGCACGATGTGATGATCCACATTCTTTCTTTACGCCACGATGTGAATTTCTCTGTGGCGCAAGCGGCACTCGCGGCATTTGGCGACGCGCTGAAAATTGAAGAAGAGATCCACGGCTTCCGTTGGATTGAAGAACGCGATCTCAGTGGTTTCGTTGATGGTACTGAAAACCCGCAGGGCGAAGAGACGCGCCGTGAAGTCGCGGTAATTAACGATGGCATTGATGCCGGCGGCAGTTATGTGATGGTGCAGCGTTGGGAACACAATCTCAAGCAGCTCAACCGCATGAGCATTAGTGACCAGGAAATGGTCATTGGCCGCACCAAAGAAGCCAATGAAGAGATTGATGGTGACGAACGCCCGGTCACGTCGCATCTGACCCGTGTCGATTTAAAAGAAAACGGTAAAGGTCTGAAGATTGTGCGCCAGAGCCTGCCATACGGCACCGCCAGCGGCGCTCACGGCCTGTACTTCATCGCTTATTGCGCGCGTTTGCATAACATCGAGCAGCAATTGCTGAGCATGTTTGGCGAAACCGACGGCAAGCGTGACGACATGTTGCGTTTCACCCGACCAGTGACCGGCGGTTATTACTTCGCACCGTCATTAGATAAGTTATTGAACCTGTAGAATTAAATGGTGGATGGTGCTTGCGCTTATCCACCTTACAACCCGTCGGGTTAGCGTTCGCTACGCCCGACAAATCCCCGCAAAAAAACCTTATACCCCTTTCTTATTGCAAATCACCAAACGATATATAAAACCGTTACAGCTTTGACACTCGTTATAAATACACTGGTAACCATAAAGCATGACCGTTACCACAATTATAAGGGTGCCCAATGGCCAATACATCTGTGAAAAAACTCTGGAGTGCGCTTGTTGTTTCTGCATTATTGGCAGGTTCAGCCCATGCTACAGAACTGCTGAACAGCTCTTATGATGTGTCTCGCGAGCTGTTTGCCGCGCTGAATCCGGCCTTCGAAAAACAGTGGGCGCAGGAAAATAGCGGTGACAAGCTGGTGATTAAACAATCTCATGCCGGGTCATCAAAACAGGCGCTGGCGATTTTGCAGGGTTTAAAAGCAGACGTTGTAACTTATAACCAGGTTTCAGATGTGCAGATCCTGCATGACAAAGGCAACCTGATCCCAGCCGACTGGCAGACCCGTTTGCCAAACAACAGCTCGCCTTTCTACTCCACCATGGCATTCCTGGTGCGCAAAGGTAACCCAAAAAACATCCACGACTGGAGCGATTTGGTTCGCCCGGACGTGAAGCTGATTTTCCCTAATCCAAAAACTTCCGGTAACGCGCGTTACACCTGGTTAGGCGCGTGGGGTGCGGCGAACAAAGCGGGCGGTGGCGATAAAGCCAAAACCGAACAGTACATGACGCAGTTCCTGAAAAACGTTGAAGTGTTTGATACCGGCGGCCGTGGCGCAACCACCACTTTTGTTGAGCGTGGTTTGGGTGACGTGCTGATTAGCTTTGAATCTGAAGTGAATAACATCAGTAAGCAATACGAAAAAGACGGCTACGAAGTGATCGTCCCAAAGGTCAATATTCTGGCTGAATTCCCGGTGGCGTGGGTGGATAAAAACGTTAAAGCCAACGGCACTGAAAAAGCCGCCAAAGAGTATCTGAACTTCTTGTACAGCCCGGCGGCGCAAATCATCATCACGGATTATTACTACCGCGTGAATAACCCGGAAGTGATGGCGAAGCTGAAAGATAAATTCCCGCAGACCGAGCTATTCCGCGTGGAAGATGAATTCGGCGGCTGGCCTGAAGCGATGAAAACCCATTTTGCCAGCGGCGGTGAGTTCGACAAGCTGCTCGGAAAGGGGCGTGAGTAATGTTTGCTGTTGCCTCCAAACGGGTGCTGCCAGGCTTTACCTTAAGTCTCGGCACCAGTTTGCTGTTCGTTTGCCTGATTTTACTGCTGCCGCTCAGCGCGCTGGTAATGCAACTCTCTGAGATGACGCTGGCGCAGTATTGGGAAGTGATTACCAACCCGCAGGTGGTTGCCGCTTATAAAGTGACGCTGCTGTCAGCGGGCGTGGCTTCCATCTTCAACGGTTTCTTCGGCATGCTGATGGCGTGGATTTTAACGCGCTACCAGTTTCCAGGCCGCAGTCTGCTGGATGCGTTAATGGATTTGCCGTTTGCCTTGCCAACGGCGGTGGCGGGTTTAACCCTTGCGGGGCTGTTTTCGGTCAATGGCTGGTACGGCGAATGGCTGGCGCAGTTCGGCATTAAAGTGACTTATACCTGGCTGGGCATTGCCGTTGCGATGGCGTTTACCAGTATCCCGTTTGTGGTACGCACCATTCAGCCAGTGCTTGAAGAACTGGGGCCTGAATATGAAGAAGCGGCTGAAACCCTGGGTGCAACGCGCTGGCAGAGTTTCCGTCGCGTGATTTTACCCGAGCTTTCACCGGCACTGATGGCGGGTGTTGCGCTGTCGTTCACGCGCAGCCTTGGCGAATTCGGCGCGGTTATTTTCATCGCCGGTAACATCGCCTGGAAAACCGAAGTGACATCGCTGATGATTTTCGTGCGTTTGCAGGAGTTCGATTACCCGGCAGCCAGCGCGATTGCTTCGGTGATTCTGGCCGCTTCACTGCTGTTGCTGTTCACCATTAACACGTTGCAAAGTCGCTTTGGTCGGCGCGTGGTAGGTCACTGATGACGGACGTAACTGAATTGAAAAGCTATCGCCGCACCGGTTTTAACTGGGGAAAATGGACGCTGATTGGTCTCGGCGTACTGATTTCGTTTTTGCTGCTGGTGGTGCCGGTGGCGTCTATTTTTGCGCAGGCTTTCTCGAAAGGGTTGATGCCTGCGCTGCAAAATATTGTTGACCCGGACATGCTACACGCCATCTGGCTGACGGTGATGATTGCGTTGATTACCGTGCCGGTGAATCTGGTGTTCGGTATTTTGCTGGCCTGGCTGGTGACGCGTTTTGATTTCCCTGGCCGCCAGTTATTACTGACGCTGCTGGATATTCCATTTGCGGTTTCGCCTGTTGTCGCAGGCCTGATTTATCTGCTGTTTTACGGCTCCAACGGCCCGCTTGCTGGCTTTATGGATGCGCATAATATTCAGATTATGTTCGCCTGGCCGGGCATGGTATTGGTGACGATTTTTGTCACTTGCCCGTTTGTGGTGCGTGAACTGGTGCCGGTGATGTTAAGCCAGGGCAGCCAGGAAGATGAAGCGGCTATTTTGCTTGGCGCATCCGGTTGGCAAATGTTCCGCCGCGTCACGTTACCGAATATCCGCTGGGCGCTACTTTACGGCGTGGTGTTAACCAACGCCCGCGCCATTGGCGAGTTTGGTGCCGTGTCGGTGGTTTCCGGTTCTATTCGTGGTGAGACTTTCTCGCTGCCGTTACAGATTGAATTGCTACAGCAGGATTACAACACCGTCGGCTCGTTTACTGCCGCCGCGTTATTGACCCTGATGGCTATCGTTACGTTGTTCTTAAAGAGTGCGGTGCAGTGGCGTTTGAATAGCCAGGAAAAACGCCTGCAACAGGAGGGGAATCATGAGCATTGATATTACCAATATTAAGAAATCTTTTGGTCGCACCCAGGTGCTGAACGATATCACGCTTGATATCCCTTCGGGTCAAATGGTAGCGCTGTTGGGGCCGTCTGGCTCCGGTAAAACCACGCTGCTGCGTATTATCGCCGGGCTTGAGCACCAGAACAGCGGGCGCATTAGTTTCCATGGCACCGATGTGAGCCGCATTCATGCGCGTGAGCGTAAAGTGGGCTTTGTCTTCCAGCATTACGCGCTGTTTCGCCACATGAACGTGTTCGACAACATCGCTTTTGGTCTGACGGTTTTGCCACGCCGTGAGCGTCCTTCAGCCGCGGTTATCAAACAGAAAGTGACGCGTTTGCTGGAAATGGTGCAGTTAGCCCATCTGGCGGATCGTTTCCCGGCACAGCTTTCCGGAGGGCAGAAACAGCGTGTGGCACTGGCGCGTGCGCTGGCGGTTGAACCGCAAATTCTGCTGCTTGATGAGCCGTTTGGCGCGTTGGATGCGCAGGTGCGTAAAGAGTTACGCCGCTGGTTGCGCCAGCTGCATGAAGAGCTGAAATTCACCAGCGTCTTCGTCACCCACGATCAGGAAGAAGCGATGGAAGTCGCCGATCGCGTGGTAGTGATGAGCCAGGGGAATATCGAACAGGTTGATACACCGGAAGCGGTATGGCGTGAACCTGCGACTCGCTTCGTGCTGGAATTCCTCGGTGAAGTGAATCGCATGAAAGGCACCATTCGCGGCAGCCAGTTCCATGTTGGTGCGCACCGCTGGCCGCTTGGATTTACGCCTGCTTATCAGGGCGCGGTGGATTTGTTCTTACGCCCGTGGGAAGTAGACGTTAGCCGCCGTACTAATCTGGATTCACCGCTGCCGGTGCAGGTGCTGGAAATCAGCCCGCGTGGGCATTACATGCAGTTGGTGGTTCAGCCACTGGGCTGGTACGACGAACCGTTAACCGTGGTTTTGCGTGAAAATCATGTTCCGGTGCGCGGCGAACGTCTGTTCGTTGGCCTGCAACATGCACGTTTGTATGAAGGGAAGAATCGAATCCAGCGCGTTTTTAATGACCAGGTAGACCTGGCGCAGACTGCCTGATAAGTTTACCGCACAACACGACACGCAAAGGCGGCCCACGTGGCCGCTTTTCTTATTTTTTGGACAGGCAAGTGAACACCTTAGAAAGCACAATTGGCAATACGCCTCTGGTTAAATTACAACGCACTGGCCTTGATAATGGCAGTGAAATTTGGGTCAAGCTTGAAGGCAATAATCCGGCAGGTTCGGTAAAAGACCGAGCGGCACTCTCGATGATTGTGCGCGCTGAAGCTCGCGGTGAAATCGCGCCTGGAGATACGCTCATAGAAGCGACAAGCGGGAATACCGGAATTGCGCTGGCGATGATTGCTGCCCTGAAAGGCTACCGCATGAAACTGTTGATGCCGGACAACATGAGCATGGAACGCAAAGCGGCGATGCAGGCTTATGGTGCCGAGTTGATTCTGGTGACCAAAGAGCAGGGCATGGAAGGCGCGCGCGAACTGGCGCGTTTGATGGATGAGCGTGGTGAGGGCAAAGTTCTCGACCAGTTCAATAATCCCGATAATCCTTATGCGCACTACAGCACCACTGGGCCAGAAATCTGGAACCAGACGCAAGGGCGAATCACACACTTCGTTTCCAGCATGGGAACCACTGGTACGGTAACCGGCGTCAGCCAGTTTATGCGTGAGCAAGAAAAACCGGTCAAAATTGTTGGCCTCCAGCCGGAAGATGGCAGCAGCATTCCGGGGATCCGCCGCTGGCCTGAAGAGTGGCTACCGAAGATTTTCAATCCCAGCCTGGTTGATGAGGTGATGGATATGTCACAAGTCGAAGCCGAGCGAACCATGCGAAAACTTGCGCGTGAAGAGGGGATTTTCTGCGGTGTGAGTTCTGGCGGTGCAGTTGCTGGCGCGATGCGTGTAGCGCAGGCAAACCCTGGTTCTGTGGTGGTGGCAATTATCTGCGATCGTGGCGACCGCTATTTATCAACCGGCGTTTTTGGCGAAGAGAGTTATTCGCAAGGTTCCGGCATCTAAGTTCAAAATGGTTTTGTAGATAACGCTCTGCAAAACCTTTTCCCCTCGCAGTTATCCTCTCGATGCTGAGTTAATCGGCAAAAATGATAGTAATGTCACGGCGACTTACGCTGTAGTGCCATTTCACTATAATGACTTGTCATTAATATTAAGCTCTAATATCTCTATCACCACGATGTAATAAATAATTGGCAGGTGAATAGATGGAAATTAAACAACCAGAGGACTTTTTTCTCTCACAGGCACACGCTTTCTGTTTATTCATGTTGAATAATCAGGAGGTGGCGGATGTTCATGGTCATGATTTTGATGAGCTGGTTATTGTTCGCGGTGGCAGTGGTTTTCATATTATTAATGATCAGGTGGAGTTGGTTTATGCGGGAGACTTCTTTTTTGTTTCTGCAAATGACACGCACTACTACGAGTCGACCAATAATCTTTCTTTGATTAATCTTCTGTTTCATAAAGACCGGCATTTTAGTTTTATACATAATATTGATGTATTGCTTGATGTGGTAAGGGAAAGTATCCGTCCTCCATCGAGAGAGTTTCTCTCTTTAACCGAAAGTGAACTGGATAAAATCGTATTGTTAACCGATGGGGTCACGGCGAGGCGTGATGATCCTTTTGATGCGATTTACTTCTCGACAACGGAGGCGGTTATTCTGGAAATAATTTCTTTGTTGTGCCGTTGCATTGCACGCAAAGGTGAAAGAAATCGAAGCATAGAGAATAGCGGACAAAAAATTATTAATTATGTGCGGCAAAATTACGCGAAGAACATTAACTGGAGCAATCTATGTGATGAATGTGGCATGGCTAAACGCACGATGTTTCGTTTTTTTAAACAGATCACAGGCACCACGCCTGAGAAATTTCAGCAAATTTGTTGCCTGTTAAAAGCTCAGGAACTGTTACGCACGACTGACTGGCCAATAAGAGATGTTGCCTTATTTTGTGGATATGTTAATGCCTCTCGATTGACTGATGTTTATAAGAAGAGATTTTCCCGCACCCCTACACAAGAAAGACATCTAAGTTTTTCAATAGCAGAGTCATAAATATCATTGTATTAATCCTTTATACGAATGTGTTTTTATTTTTATGGGAAGAAGTAACACATGATGTAAGTCATAATTTAATGGAGTAAATAATATGGGCAAATTGAAAGTAACTAACCCCTGGTATGTTGGGGTGGTTTCAGGGATGGCTTCTTATATCGACTCGGCCGCTATAGTTTCCAATGGTACCGCTTTAGTTATTTATCAGAAGGCTATTGGTATTACTTCTGCTGATATCGGTGTCCTTTCAGGCGTGTTAACGCTATGCATTGCTATCGGGGCATTTTTAGGTGGCCGGCTGGGGGATCGCCTTGGCAGGCGCAAAGTGTTTATTGCCACCATGGCAATGATTGTTCTGGGGTCGCTGATGTTGGCATTCGGTGAAGTCTTTGTCGTGTTGCTGGCTGGGACAATGTTTGTTGGTCTGGCGACAGGTGCCGATTTACCGGTTTCTTTAGCAACCATTGCAGAGGCTGCCAACGATAACAACCGCGGCAAGATAATCGGCTTATCCAATCTTCTTTGGCTGGTGGGCATCAGTACTACGA
>NZ_JAHWLU010000166.1:0-7451 GCF_022134725.1 Buttiauxella sp. S19-1 | reverse complement strand
AAGTGA
Organism: Buttiauxella sp. S19-1; assembly: GCF_022134725.1. Classification (NCBI taxonomy): domain Bacteria; kingdom Pseudomonadati; phylum Pseudomonadota; class Gammaproteobacteria; order Enterobacterales; family Enterobacteriaceae; genus Buttiauxella; species Buttiauxella sp. S19-1. Next base: position 7,445 of record NZ_JAHWLU010000166.1, on the reverse strand, counting down.
ATATGGATCGATATTTCAATAATAAATCTTGAGATAAAAGCGATTGCGCTCTCATCGTGATAAAAAAGCCCGCACGAGGCGGGCTTGATTCAAGCATTGACTACTTCAAATTACAGAACGTCGATCGCGTTCAGTTCTTTGAATGCTTGCTCCAGACGGGTGATCATAGAAGTCTGAGCAGAACGCAGCCATACGCGTGGATCGTAGTATTTCTTGTTCGGTTGGTCTTCGCCTTTCGGGTTGCCCAACTGGCCTTGCAGGTAAGCTTCGTTCGCTTTGTAGTAGTTCAGGATACCTTCCCATGTTGCCCACTGGGTATCGGTATCGATGTTCATTTTCACTACGCCGTAGCTTACGGAGTCTTTGATTTCTTGAGCAGAAGAACCAGAACCACCGTGGAATACGAAGTTCAGGCTGTTGTGCGGCAGATTATGTTTCTTAGAAACATAGTCCTGAGAATCGCGCAGGATAGTTGGGGTCAGAACCACGTTACCTGGTTTGTAAACGCCGTGAACGTTACCGAAAGAAGCCGCGATAGTGAAGCGTGGGCTAATAGCATTCAGTTTTTCGTAAGCGTAATCAACGTCTTCTGGCTGAGTGTACAGAGAAGATGCGTCCATATGGCTGTTATCTACGCCATCTTCTTCGCCACCGGTGCAACCCAGTTCGATTTCCAGAGTCATGCCGATTTTAGACATACGCTCCAGATACTTAGAACAGATTTCGATGTTCTCTTCCAGGGACTCTTCTGACAGGTCAATCATGTGAGAAGAGAACAGTGGTTTGCCAGTTGCTGCGAAGTGTTTTTCGCCAGCGTCCAACAGGCCGTCTAACCATGGCAGCAGTTTCTTAGCGCAGTGGTCAGTGTGCAGGATAACTGGAACACCGTAATGTTCAGCCATCAGATGCACATGGTGCGCACCAGAGATACCACCGAGGATTGCAGCTTGTTGGCCTTCAGCTTTCAGGCCTTTACCCGCCATGAACGCTGCGCCACCGTTGGAGAACTGAACGATAACTGGTGCTTTAACTTTTGCAGCAGTTTCGATAACGGCGTTGATAGAGTCAGTGCCTACGCAGTTAACTGCTGGCAGAGCAAAATTGTTTTCTTTTGCTACCTGGAAAACTTTCTGTACGTCATCACCGGTGATAACACCTGGTTTTACGAAATCAAAAATCTTAGACATGTTTGGTTGTCCTGTATCGTCGGCCGTTAGAAAAAACGTTTGTGCCACCTAAGACTTAGCGGCGGCAAAAATTAAACGGGCAGGAGACCCTGCCCATCATCATTACTTCTTAGCGCGCTCTTCGAGCATAGCTACTGCTGGCAGAACTTTGCCTTCCACGAATTCGAGGAAAGCGCCGCCACCAGTGGAGATGTAGGAGATTTTGTCTGCAATACCGAACAGGTCGATAGCTGCCAGGGTGTCACCGCCGCCTGCAATAGAGAACGCTTCGCTGTCTGCGATTGCATTGGCAACGATTTCAGTACCTTTACGGAAGTTCGGGAATTCGAACACGCCAACCGGGCCGTTCCACAGAATGGTTTTTGCATTCTTCAGGATTTCAGCCAGTTGCTGCGCAGAAGCATCACCGATATCCAGAATCTGCTCGTCAGATTTCACGTCGTTGACAGATTTCAGAGTTGCCGTAGCAGTCTCAGAGAACTCAGTCGCTACGCGAACATCAGCAGGAACTGGGATGTCACAAATAGTCAGCAGGCGTTTAGCTTCGTCAACCAGGTCTGCTTCGTACAGGGATTTACCGACGTTGTGGCCTTGAGCAGCAACGAAAGTGTTCGCGATGCCACCACCAACAATCAGCTGGTCAGCAATTTTGGACAGGGAATCCAGAACGGTCAGCTTGGTAGAAACTTTAGAACCGCCAACGATAGCCACCATTGGGCGAGCAGGTTCTTTCAATGCTTTACCCAGTGCGCTCAGCTCTTCAGCCAGCAGCGGGCCAGCACAAGCGATATCTGCGAATTTGCCAACGCCGTGGGTAGAAGCCTGTGCACGGTGTGCAGTACCGAAAGCGTCCATGACGAATACGTCGCACAGTGCAGCGTATTTTTTAGACAGGGTTTCGTCGTCTTTCTTTTCGCCTTTGTTAAAGCGAACGTTTTCCAGAACAACCAGTTCACCCGCAGCAACTTCAACGCCATCGAGGTAATCTTTAGCCAGGCGAACCGGAGCAGACAATTTGTCTTTCAGGTAGTTAACAACCGGCAGCAGAGAGAATTCTTCGTTGTACTCGCCTTCAGTCGGACGACCCAGGTGAGAAGTTACCATCACTTTAGCGCCTTGTTTCAGGGCTAATTCGATAGTTGGCAGTGATGCACGGATACGTGCGTCAGATGTCACTTTCCCTTCTTTAACTGGTACGTTCAAATCTGCACGGATCAGAACACGTTTTCCAGCCAGATCCAGATCGGTCATCTTAATTACAGACATGGTGAATCCTCTCGTTGATTCTTAAAGTTTTGCGGACGCTTTATGCGCCTTACCTGAAACCACTTGCGGCCATGACTAACGTCGTGTCGAGCATTCGGTTAGCAAAGCCCCATTCGTTATCACACCAGACTAAAGTTTTAATCAGATGTTGCCCACTGACCCGCGTTTGTGTGCCATCAACAATGGCACTGTGCGGATCATGGTTAAAATCAGTCGAGACCAACGGTAATTCCGTATAGTCAACTATACCATGAAATGAATCACGTGCTTCTTTTTGCAGCAACCTATTGACTTCATTAGCATTGACTGCTTTTTTCACCGTCACGCTTAAATCGATCGCCGTGACGTTAATGGTCGGAACACGTACCGCAATCGCCTCGAAACGATCGTTAAATTGCGGGAAAATACGTGTGATACCAGCAGCAAGACGCGTATCAACAGGAATAATAGACTGGCTGGCAGCACGTGTGCGGCGCAAGTCTGGATGATAGGCGTCGATAACTTGTTGATCGTGCATCGCGGAATGGATGGTGGTCACTGTGCCCCATTCAATACCGTACGCATCATCAAGCAATTTGATAATAGGAATAATGCAGTTTGTGGTGCAGGAAGCATTCGAAACAATGCGATGTTCAGCAACCACACTTTCATGATTCACACCGTAAACCACGGTGGCGTCGAGGTCGTTACCGCCGGGATGAGAGAAGAGGACTTTTTTGGCACCGGCAGCCAGATGCGCTTCACCGTCTGCACGGGAGCCAAACACACCGGTACAATCCAGCACCACATCCACGCCCAGTTCACGCCACGGTAAATCAGCAATATCCGGTTCGTGCAGAATACGGACGGTGTCATCACCTACCCATAACTGGTTGCGTTCCTGACGAACGTCCCAGGCGAAACGACCATGGCTAGTGTCATACTTCAACAGATGCGCCATGCCCGCAGCATCAGCCAGTTCATTGATTGCTACGACGGTAATTTCCGCACGGCGACCGGATTCGTACAATGCACGTACCACGTTGCGCCCAATGCGACCGAAGCCATTAATTGCTATGCGAACGGTCATATCTCTCCTGCCAGAATCCCTGAGACTAAGTGGCTGACAGAGTAATCCAGCAATCGTCTGAGGGGAATCCTCGCACTCTCGAAACTGCAATTGTTTGCTTAATTGTCGAACATTTATTCGACTGAAACGCTTCAGCCATGTTAAGCGATACGGGGAATAAATGGAACGTTACCCCATGACAGGCAACCGATCTTCTGACATACGTCACAAATTTGATGGAATAAATGCAACGAGAAACCCACGTTGAATGAATAACAACCAGCTATCCACAGGAATAATGGAAATACCACAGAGTCGTTTACACGACCCTGCCGGTATCAATTGAGATGATAGCCACCCTGCTCATCCATAACTAACTGCATATCGGCAGACAGGCTTCCTTCGAGCACACGTAAAACATTCGGCCCATCAGTGGCGTGGAAAAATTCCTCCGCCTGCTCACGGCTCAAGCCGCCACGTATTTTTCGGCTAATCAATCGTTCGGAAAGCAATTCCGCAGGAGCAGCGATAAACACAGAAAAATCGCAAAGGGGGCGCAATGCCTGCCACTCTGGCTGATTGAGCAGCAGCCAATTGCCTTCAACCACCACAATGGGCGCTTCAACGGTAATCGCATTTTCCAGCGGATCGTGCAGATTACGATCGTACTGCGGCCAGCGACTGCCAGGCTTTTGCAGATCCTGCAATGCACCAGTTAGCTTCTGAATATTAAACGTTTGCGGTGCGCCTTTATGTTGCTTGAGATTGTTCGCAAGCAGATATTCGTTGTAGTGATGGAAGCCATCCATCGGTAAAGCCTGTATCGCAGGTAATGCCGGATCGAGCGAAGACAAATATTCCCAAAACGCCACCAGCGTTGACTTACCGGTGCCGGGTGGAGCCGCCAAAAATACCACCAGCCGACGCTGTAATTGCTTTTGCTTTGCGGCGAGTTGCTTTAATAAAGGCTTATGTAACGCTTCGACTTCTTGTTCTTTAAAACAGGCTTGTGTCTCTAATCCATTAATAATTAATGTGACTTTCACCAGACTAGCTCCTTCAATAATGAAGTCACCGCCAGAGATAACGCCGTTTTCACTAAGCCGCCATAACGCGCTTCGGAATAGATTGAGAAATCCGAATACTTCATGCTTTTTATTGCATTAAACAATGTCGCGTTTTGGGTAATCGAATTGAGGTTCGCAATAAAATCGTAAGTGAGGTCATCATGAAACTGAATTGCCACTTTGCTGTGTTGCACAAAATCACAGAACTGGGAAAAACAGGTAATATCGGCATACAGCCATTTATCCATTTTCCCCAGCGCGTAAATCAGGCGCAGCGCAACGTCGATATCATCCAGCGGCCCACTTCTGGCAAGCAAAGGCTTAACCGCGTACTCAACGATCTCTTCATCATTATCAACAAATAACGAAGGTAGAAATTGCCTGATGCCGGAAAGCAAAATATCGTGCGCGACGCTCATAAATGAGGCCAAATCACTTTGCGCTTCCAGTTGTTCAAGTACTTCATCTTCGTTCAAGGTGGTCATTAATAGCTCAGTACATTAGAGGTGATGTAAAGAGTCTATAATATTACAGGTGCGCTCTATACCATTAATCAAGAGCGTTTGAGTGCGTACAACATCACCTTCTTCGCGCACTCCCTGCAAAATATCCCCGCCGGTTACGCCGGTTGCGGAAAATAATACCTCGTCGCTTTTGACGATTTCATCAAGGCTGTAAATACGATTGATTTCGACGCCCATTTCACGGCAGCGGCGTTGCTCAGAATCAGCAATTTGGCGATGTTCAGGCGTCTCCCCTTTTGCCTGGCAGAAATCCATTAATTCCACCTGCATTTCGCCACCTAATGCTTTCACCGCACAGGCAGAAATTACGCCCTCTGGTGCGCCGCCAATGCTGTACATCACGTCGTATTGATTATCCAGCAAGCAAGTCATCACGCTTGCAGCCACGTCACCATCCGGTAATGCAATCACTTTCACGCCCAGGCTTGTAGCTTCGGCAATTATTGCCTGGTGGCGGGGTTTATCGAGGGTCACCATCCGCAAACGCTCCAGCGGTTTGCCGAGCGCGTTGGCAATATTTTTTAGGTTATCTGCGAGCGTTGCCGCAAGGCTAATCACCCCTTTGGCTTTCTTGCCCACCACGATTTTCTTCATATACATATCGGGGGCATGCAGCAAGGTACCAACCGGTGCGCAGGCCATCACCGCCAGCGCATTGTTTTGCCCCATCGCCACCATGCGCGTGCCTTCGATGGGGTCAACGGCGATATCGATTTGCCGGGAATCGCCCTTTCCTAACATCTCGCCGATATACAGCATCGGCGCGTGGTCAATCTCCCCTTCGCCAATGACAATCCGCCCCTGCATATCAATTTGATTAAGTGCATCACGCATTGCCTGCACAGCCACGCCATCAATCTGATTCTTATCGCCGCAGCCGATCAATGGCCAGGCTGCAAGCGCGGCCCGTTCCGTGGTGCGGAAAAATGGATAAGCCAGCGTTTTCATGGTTAGGCCTCCACACCGATATCAACGCCAAAATGGGCTAACAGATGCTTTTCCGCCGCTTCGTTCCAGACGCCGTGTGTTTCAGCCACCAGTTCGGCAAGGCGTTTAAATAATGGATCGGTTTCACCCAGGCTGGCGAATTCAGTGATTGCCGTCAGCGGCATGGTGACACCGTTGTAAATCAGCTTTTTACCGCCCGGGATATCCGGCAGATTCAGCACGGTTTCAGGAACCGCATCCAGGCCACCCACATGCGTAACCATAAACGAAGGCTGTAATCGCCCGCTGGCAGCAAGTTCAATGGCTTCAATCATGTCATCGGCGGAGCCGCCAGATGTGCCAACAATATGCGTGCTGCCGTAATGCACGTTGTAGAAATTAAACGGCACCTTGAAGTTTTTATCCGTTGGTCCGGCGAAGAAATTCAGGCAGCCGTCGTCAGCGAGCAGGTCATCACCCAGCTCAATCACCGCAGGTACGGCGGCATAAACGAAGACGTCATCAAAGCCCGTACCACCGGTCATCTCACGTAACGCCGCCGCAGGGTTATCCAGTTCTTTGCTGTTCACATACACCAACTCGATACCGTTTTTGGCCGCCAGCTCTACAGGCAAGAGTTTTTGTGCCTGTGCCAGTCTGGCTTCATCAATATCAACCACCACCACTTTGCCCGGTTTGATATTGCCGTTAATTGCATAATCAATGGCACCGATGCCCATCGGCCCGGCACAGGCTAATAATGCCAGGTTGCCACCGGGTTTAATTCCCATGCGATGTTCATAAACGTATTGCGTGGTGTGATAGTTCGCTTTATAAGCCCCAATAATACAGCACATTGGCTCCGCTAAAGAGGCGGCTGCAAAATATGATCCTCTATAAGGTAAAACACAGCCCAGATCGATAGCCTGTTTTGGGATAATCATATACGTGGCATTGCCACCGAAGTATTCATAGCTATAACCGGCTGAATATCCACTCGGCAAACCCATTGCCGGTTGTAATACATAACGCTGGCCTTTCTTATATTGGCCGAGAAGATTATTCCCGACTTCGACAATGACTCCTGCGCATTCATGCCCGGTAATTACTGGGTGGTTATTTAAATCATCTGGTACACGTTTATGGTCACTCGCCAGTAGCGCCGCTTTCCATGTTGATAAACACACGCTATCTGAAATAACGCTCACTAATAACTCATCATCAGTGATTGCCGGTAATTCAAACTCACGGATACGGACGTCCCGCTTGCCATAAATGGCTGCAACTTTAGTTTTCATAAGAATCCTTATTATTAAGCCTTAGCGGTTAATTCATTAAATAACGCATCGAGTTTCGGGTCGCCAATATAGTTATTAATCAGGATCAGCGGTTTGTTAGTCACCAGTTTGACGCGCCCTTCCAGGCT
>NZ_JAHWLU010000165.1:0-7470 GCF_022134725.1 Buttiauxella sp. S19-1 | reverse complement strand
GAAGCTGGTGGAAGGGACGCAAGGAATTGGCGTGGTGCTTGCGGAAACACGGCAAGCGGCCGAAAGCGTGATCGACGCATTTCGCGGTCTGAATGCTCACATTCTGGTGCAAGAGTACATAAAAGAAGCCAAGGGCAGGGATATTCGCTGTCTGGTGGTCGGCAACAAAGTAGTGGCAGCTATCGAACGCCAGGCAAAACCAGGGGATTTCCGCTCCAATTTGCACCGTGGGGGGGTTGCGCATCAGGTTACTATTACAGAGCGTGAACGCGAAATTGCCCTGCATGCTGCTGCAACTTTGGGGTTGGATGTGGCTGGTGTCGATATTTTACGTGCCAAACGCGGCCCGCTGGTGATGGAAGTGAATGCGTCACCGGGTCTTGAAGGTATTGAAAAGACCAGCGGTATCGATATTGCGACCTTAATGATCAAGTGGATTGAGCAACAAGCGCAACCCGGTTATTGCCTGAAAACGGGTGGCTAAATTCCAGCATCGGCACCCATGGGCGCATAATCATAGTATGAAGCGCTGTTTTTGCGTAAGCTATGGCGCGACTTCGAGCCTGTTTAGTCAGGCTCTAAATTACCCCCTTTAAAAGAGGCTACGGCATTTATGGATTCACTCGTTGTCCCTACTCTGGACATCTTACGCCGCTGGCTCGATGAAATCGGCGTGACCATTTTCGAGTGCGATACCTGCCAGGCGCTCCATCTGCCACACATGCAGAATTTTGATGGTGTCTACGATGCGAAAATCGATCTGGTCGATAATATCATCTTGTTTTCAGCCCTGGCTGAGGTAAAACCCTCTGCGTTGCTGCCCCTGGCATCCGATCTCTCGTCTATTAACGCCAGTTCGCTGACGGTGAAAGCCTTTTTGGATATCCAGGACGACAATTTACCTAAACTCGTGGTTTGCCAGTCGTTACAGGCCGAAGTTGGAATTACTCGCGAGCAGTTTGCTGCCTTTGTAAAACAGAGTGAAGAGCAAATCTCGATGGTAATTCTGGAAGCTTGCGCGAACCAGTTGCTCTTTATTTCCGACGAAGAAGAGCAAGACAGCACCGTTATTCAAACCCATTTCCTGCACTAATCGTTCCTTTCCTGACCGCAGCGGCTGCCATGTCCGCTGCTCTCCACATATTTTTATTCTGCTTTATTAACCACAACCAGCATGACTCTCGCCACTATGGCCAATTTGGGGCCATACCATAGATGTTTTATGGTTAAAAAATTGATAAAAGTCACTTTTCTGACTGGGCTATAGTCACTAAGTCTGGCTACAGTTATTCTTGCGGAGCGCTTAAAGCGTGCAATGTCTGCTGGGAAGGCGTCAGCCTTTTTTCACGGCAGTTTGAATAGAGATGCATGATTCTTGCATGTCCCAACGGCGAGAAAAAATGCGTAAAAGCTTGATTGCGTAAATTATGCTCGCGAAAGCGAGAATTGCCCTTTATTCAGAAGGAATAGACTATGTTCGCCCAACGTAAAAAATTGCTATCGGGTATGGTGGCGGGTTTGTTGATGACCGTGTCTGCCACCGCGTTTGCCGCTGAACAGAAGACGCTGCACGTTTATAACTGGTCTGATTATATCGCTCCAGATACGTTGGCAAACTTCACCAAAGAAACCGGTATTAAAGTGGTGTACGACGTCTTCGACTCCAATGAGGTTCTGGAAGGGAAGTTGATGGCGGGCAGCACAGGTTACGATCTCGTCGTGCCTTCTTCGCAATTCCTTGAGCGACAGGCTCAGGCCGGTATTTTCCAGCCACTTGATAAGAGCAAACTGCCGAACTACAAAAACCTCGATCCGGAAATGCTTAAGTTGGTGGCGCATAATGACCACGACAATAAATACGGTATTCCGTACATGATGGTCACTACCGGTATTGGTTATAACGTCGAAAAAGTTAAAGCGGCGTTAGGTAAAGACGCGCCAGTTGATAGCTGGGATCTTATTCTGAAACCAGAAAACCTTGAGAAGCTGAAAAGCTGTGGTGTTTCGTTCCTTGATGCGCCAAGTGAGGTTTATGCTAGCGTGCTGCACTATCTGGGCAAAGATCCTAACAGCACCGATCCAAAAGATTACACCGGTGCGGCGAATGATTTGCTGTTGAAATTACGTCCGTCAATTCGTTACTTCCACTCTTCCCAATACATCAACGATTTAGCCAACGGCGATATTTGCGTCGCGATTGGTTGGTCTGGCGATATTCTGCAGGCAGCTAACCGTGCCAAAGAAGCAAAAAATGGCGTGAATATTGCTTATACCATTCCTAAAGAAGGCGCGATGGTGTACTTCGATATGTTCGCTATGACTAATGACGCGAAAAATAAAGACGAAGCGTACCAGTTCCTGAATTACCTGATGCGTCCGGATGTAGTAGCGAATATCAGTAATCACGTTTATTACGCTAACGCGAATAAAGAGTCTACTCCGCTGTTGAATGCAGAGATCCGTGATAACCCAGGAATTTATCCACCGTCTGACGTACGTGCCAAGTTGTTCACTCAGGGTGTGCAATCACCAAAAGTGGACCGCGTGATTACCCGGGCGTGGACTAAAGTTAAAACTGGGAAATAGACCTATTTTTTAGTTGTAGGTCGGTTAAGCGCAGCGTCAACCGACAAAAGGTGGATGGCGCTGTCGCTTATCCACCCTACAACATCTCGAAAGAATTGCCGGAGAGCAACATATTGAACGACGCAACTCCTCGTCCACACGCGAAAACTCGCAAAGCGCTCACCCCGCTGCTTGAAGTACGCAACCTCACAAAATCCTTCGACGGGCAACACGCCGTTGATGATGTGAATCTCACTATTTATAAAGGCGAAATTTTTGCGCTGCTCGGGCCGTCCGGCTGCGGTAAATCAACACTTTTACGCATGTTGGCAGGCTTTGAGCAACCGAGTGCAGGGCAGATCGTGCTTGATGGCGTCGATCTGTCGCATGTGCCGCCGTACCAGCGCCCGATCAATATGATGTTCCAGTCGTATGCGCTTTTCCCGCATATGACGGTGGAGCAGAACATTGCGTTTGGCCTCAAGCAAGACAAGTTGCCGAAAAATGAAATTACGCAGCGGGTGCAGGAAATGCTGACGCTGGTGCATATGCAAGAGTTTGCCAAACGTAAACCGCATCAGCTTTCTGGTGGGCAACGCCAGCGTGTCGCGTTGGCCAGGAGCCTGGCGAAACGGCCAAAACTGTTACTGCTTGATGAGCCAATGGGGGCGCTGGATAAGAAATTGCGCGACCGCATGCAGCTTGAAGTGGTGGATATTCTTGAGCGTGTCGGCGCAACTTGCGTGATGGTGACACATGACCAGGAAGAAGCGATGACCATGGCGGGGCGTATCGCCATCATGAATCGCGGTAAATTCGAACAAATCGGTGAACCGGAAGAAGTTTACGAATATCCGACGACACGCTACAGCGCTGAATTTATCGGCTCGGTGAATGTCTTTGAAGGCTTGCTGAAAGAACGCCAGGAAGACGGGCTGGTGATTGACAGCCCAGGGCTTGTCCATCCACTCAAAGTTGATGCTGATATTTCCGTGGTCGATGGCGTGCCGGTGTATGTCGCGTTGCGACCGGAAAAAGTGATGTTGTGTGAAGAACCTCCTGCTGACGGCTACAACTTTGCAGTCGGCGAAGTAGTGCATATCGCCTATCTTGGCGACCTGTCTATTTATCATGTTCGCCTGAAAAGCGGCCAGATGATCAGTGCACAGTTGCAGAACGAACATCGTAATCGTAAAGGAATGCCAACATGGGGCGACGAAGTGCGTCTGTGTTGGGATGCTGAAAGTTGTGTGGTTCTGACAGTTTAAGGGGGCGAAATGAGCACGATGACTGAACGCCCGGCTGAGCCACCGGCAAGCGGTTTCAAATTGTGGCTGGCTAAAATGCAAATGCGCCATGGCCGCAAACTGGTGATTGTATTACCGTATTTGTGGCTGATTCTGCTATTCATGCTGCCATTCTTGATTGTCTTCAAGATAAGTTTTGCTGAAATAGCGCGTTCGATTCCGCCGTATACCGATTTGATCACCTGGGCTGACGATCAGATTACCTTCGCGCTGAATCTGGCGAACTATCTCCAGTTAACCGATGATCCGCTATATGCGGAAGCCTATTTACAGTCGTTGCAAGTGGCTGGGGTGTCCACCATTTTCTGTCTGCTGTTAGGTTACCCATTGGCATGGGCGGTGGCGCACAGCAAATCATCGACGCGTAATATTCTGTTGTTGTTGGTCATTTTGCCATCGTGGACATCGTTCTTGATCCGCGTGTATGCGTGGATGGGGATCCTGAAAAATAACGGCGTGCTCAATAACGTATTGATGTGGCTGGGCGTTATCGACCAACCGTTGGTGATTCTGCATACCAATCTTGCGGTGTATATCGGTATCGTTTATGCCTACTTGCCATTTATGGTGCTGCCGATTTACACCGCACTGACGCGGCTAGATTACTCGCTCGTTGAAGCCTCCTTAGATTTGGGCGCGCGTCCGCTGAAAACCTTCTTTAGCGTAATCGTGCCGCTGACTAAAGGCGGCATTATTGCCGGTTCGATGCTGGTGTTTATCCCGGCAGTGGGCGAGTTTGTTATCCCTGAACTGCTTGGCGGGCCTGATAGCATTATGATTGGCCGCGTATTGTGGCAAGAATTCTTTAATAACCGCGACTGGCCGGTGGCATCAGCGGTGGCGATAACCATGCTTATCTTGCTGATTGTGCCGATTATGTGGTTCCACAAATACCAGAACAAAACTGCGGGGGACCACGCATGAACAACTTACCGGTAGTGCGTTCACCGTGGCGCATTTTGATTTTGGTGATCGGCTTCACCTTCCTCTACGCGCCAATGTTAATGCTGGTGGTGTACTCCTTTAACAGCTCCAGGCTGGTAACGGTCTGGGCGGGATGGTCGACGCGCTGGTATGTCGAGCTGTTCCATGACTCAGCAATGATGAGTGCCGTGGGGCTGAGCCTGACCATTGCAGCCGCAGCCGCTACGGCGGCGGTGATCCTTGGGACTATCGCCGCAGTGGTGATGGTGCGCTTTGGCAAGTTTCGTGGCTCCACGGGCTTTGCCTTTATGCTCACCGCGCCGCTGGTTATGCCGGACGTCATCACCGGCCTTTCGTTGTTGTTGCTGTTTGTGGCATTAGGGCACGCCATTGGCTGGCCGAGTGACCGCGGCATGCTGACTATTTGGTTGGCACACGTCACGTTCTGTACCGCCTATGTTTCTGTGGTAATTAGTTCCCGTTTGCGGGAACTGGACCACTCAATTGAAGAAGCTGCCATGGACCTGGGCGCGACACCGCTGAAGGTTTTTTTCGTGATCACCGCTCCGATGATCGCTCCGGCGATTGTTTCTGGCTGGCTGTTGGCATTTACTTTATCGCTTGATGATTTGGTGATTGCGAGCTTTGTTTCCGGCCCAGGTGCGACAACCTTACCGATGCTGGTATTCTCAAGCGTCAGAATGGGGGTTAACCCGGAAATAAACGCGCTGGCATCCATCATTTTGGGCGTTGTTGGTTTTATTGGGTTAATCGCCTGGTGGCTGATGTCGCGAGCAGAAAAGCAGCGTCTGCGCGACATCCAACGTGCAAGGCGTAGCTGAAAGTCTTAAAATCTGATAAAACCCACAGTGCCGCGGAAGACGCGGCACTGTATCGTATGGAACACGAGGTTTGCGGAAATTTTCAGGAAACGAACTCAAACACAGGCAAAATTGAACGCTCCCACATTAGTGCTGGTGGCGGCCATTGCTATTCTAACGACACGCATCCTCGATCTGATGTTGGTTTTCAACTTGCTCGGGGTCAGTGGCGCGCTTGATTTTATTCACCGCAGCGTGCAAACCTGGAGCCTGACGCTGATTTTCCTCGCCAGCCTGGTGATGCTGTGTGTCGAATTACGCTGTGCATTTGTCATTATGAAAGGGCGTAATTGGGGACGCTGGGTATTTCTTGCCACACAGGTTATTTCCGTTAGCTATTTATGGGCGGCGTCACTCGGTTGGGGCTATCCCGAGTTGTTTAGCATTCCAGGTGAGTCAAAACGAGAGATTTTACGTTCACTAATGACGCAAAAACTGCCCGACATTTTGGTGCTATTCTTGTTATTTATCCCTTCGCGAAGTCGGCTTTTTTTCAAACTTCAATGACTGCGTAGTGTTACAATCTGCGTCCAAATTCTTTAGGGCTTAATTATGTACTGCGCGCTATATCAGGCTAATCGTTGCCGTTCTTGTACGTGGATAGAACAGCCGATTTCCGAGCAACTCACCGCCAAAATGAATGAGCTTCAGCAATTGCTGGAGGGTATTGCGGTGAAAAAGTGGTGTGCACCAGTCAGCGGCCCTGAGCATGCATTCCGCAATAAAGCCAAAATGGTGGTCAGCGGTAGCGTAGAAAAACCGTTGCTGGGAATGCTCCATCGCGACGGTACACCTGAAGACTTGACCGAATGCCCGCTTTATCCGGCTTCATTCCAGGCTGTGTTTACCGCACTTAAACCGTTTATTGCGCGTGCGGGGCTGACGCCGTATAACGTGGCGCGTAAACGCGGTGAACTGAAATATCTGCTTATCACTGAAAGCCAGCTAGACGGTGGCATGATGCTGCGTTTTGTGCTGCGAAGCGATGCCAAACTGGAACAGTTACGCGCCGCATTACCCTGGTTGCAACAACAGCTCCCACAATTAAAGGTTATCTCCGCCAACATTCAGCCAGTGCATATGGCGATTATGGAAGGTGAGCAGGAAATTCCGTTAACCGAACAGCAGGCACTGGAAGAGCAGTTTAACGGTGTGCCACTGTATATCCGCCCGCAAAGTTTCTTCCAGACCAACCCGACGGTCGCGGCATCTTTGTATGCCACGGCACGCGAATGGGTACACGGGTTGCCAGTCAAACATATGTGGGATTTGTTCTGCGGGGTAGGTGGGTTTGGCCTGCATTGCGCAACGCCGGAGATGAAACTGACCGGAATTGAAATTTCCCCTGAGGCTATTGCCTGTGCACGTCAGTCGGCGGAAAAACTGGGATTAACCGATATTCACTTCCAGGCGCTGGATTCAACGAAATTTGCCACTGAACAGCAAGATGTTCCTGACCTGGTATTAGTGAATCCGCCACGGCGTGGCATTGGCCAGGCGTTGTGTTATTTCCTTAATAACATGGCCCCGCAATACATTATCTATTCAAGCTGCAATGCGCAGACGATGGCGCGGGATATAGCGTCGCTGGCGGGATATCGGGTAGAACGCGTGCAATTGTTCGATATGTTCCCGCACACCGCACATTACGAGGTGTTAGCGCTGCTGGTGCGCGGTTAGTTTTCCCCTCACCCTAACCCTCTCCCCAGGGAGAGGGGACTGTCTGGTTTCTCCCTCTCCGGTGGGCTGTCTCTTATACACAACTCACCCTGGCAATTTTGTCAGGGTAAGAT
>NZ_JAHWLU010000164.1:0-7476 GCF_022134725.1 Buttiauxella sp. S19-1 | reverse complement strand
ACATAAATACACTTTCGCCTGGTGAACGGAACCGTCTCCGTATCGGCAGGAACCGTCTCTCAAAGATGTGTATAAGAGACATCTCCCTCAGGGAGGAGGCCGGAATGAGGGTGGCTTTAAGAATATCCTTATAATAATCAGATATAATTTTGATATAGTCCCCCTCATTACTCATTGATGAACAGAATAACTTAAGGACAAGAAATGAAAAAATTAGCTTCAATTGCTCTGGCTGCAATGGTACTGGCCGGTTGCGCCCAATCGAACGACAAATCCTCTGTCACCGCGCAAGATCTGCAACATCACCGTTATGTGCTGCAAACCGTAGACGGCAAACCGCTGACCGGCGTGCAACGCATGCCAGAACTGAGTTTCGGTGAAAAGATGCATATCTCGGGTGCGATGTGTAACCGCTTTATGGGCCAGGCCACACTTGAAGACAATACGCTGAAAGCGAAAGGTCTGGGAATGACCATGATGATGTGTGCTGAGCCACAGCTAAACGAGCTTGATCACATGATTAACGACATGCTGACCAGCGGCGCAAAAGTCGCTTTAGCGCCACAACAGCTCACGCTCAAAACCAGCCAGCATACTTTAGTTTATAAACTGGCCGATCTGGTCAACTGATTCGACTAATAAGCCCCACACGTTCCGGCGGCAAGCGCGTTTTCACTACAGCGTTTGCCGTTCGGCATTGCGCACATCCCGATTGCCGTTCCATCTAGCTGACGAGCAACGCTCAGCGAACCACCAATCATTGCACAACTTGCTTGCCCCTGGCTGGACATCGCTGCGCGCATACCCGGCGGTACGTGAGCCGCGGTGGCTTGTTGAGGTGGTTCACTACTGCATGCCGACAACAATGAGGTTGATAATAACAGCGCGGCACAACCGGCTAAAAACGCAGCTCGCATGACTCTTCTCTCCTGAATGTTGCAAAACCTAAGAAGCATAAGGCTGCCGCTGTGTTCCGTCGAGGCCACAAAGCCATAAAAAGTGTGTGATTTTGCAAAGTGGATCACTTAATTGCGCAAAACATCGGCATCTTTCCTTTTCACGACCTCAATCAAAGCTCAACACAGGACACAAAAGCGAAAATCACCTTCTGTGGGGTTTGCTAGAATTAAATGATTATTCTTCGACTCGCGCAGGCATGCGGGTCTATTCATGTTTATTTTGTTGCGCAATGTAAGGGTGTCCCATGATCACAATTGACGGCAATGGTGCAGTCGCTTCTGTGGCGTTTCGCGCCAGTGAAGTAATTGCCATCTACCCGATAACTCCCAGCTCAACTATGGCGGAACTTGCTGATGCCTGGTCTGGAGATGGCAGGAAAAACATCTGGGGAGATATCCCTCGCGTGGTAGAAATGCAGTCCGAAGCGGGAGCGATTGCCGCGGTTCACGGCGCGCTGCAAACCGGTGCCCTTTCCACCTCATTTACTTCATCGCAGGGTTTACTGCTGATGATCCCGACACTCTACAAACTGGCCGGACAATTAACGCCGTTTGTACTGCATGTGGCGGCCCGCACCATTGCGACCCATGCGCTGTCTATCTTTGGCGATCACTCGGATGTGATGGCGATTCGCCAGACCGGTTGCGCGATGTTATGTGCCAGCAGCGTGCAAGAAGCGCAAGACTTCGCATTGATTTCACATATCGCCACACTGAAAAGCCGGGTGCCTTTTATTCATTTCTTCGATGGTTTCCGCACCTCGCATGAAATCAACAAAATCGTCCCGCTGGCTGACAGCACCATCCTGGAACTGCTGCCGCAAAAAGAGATTGATGAACACCGCGCCCGTGCGCTCAATCCTGAACATCCGGTTATCCGTGGGACCTCCGCCAACCCGGACACTTATTTCCAGTCCCGCGAAGCCAGTAATTTGTGGTACGACGCGGTTTACCAACACGTCGAACAAGCGATGGACAGCTTTGCCGCCGCCACGGGTCGCCAGTATCGCCCGTTTGAATATTACGGCCACCCGCAAGCCGAACGCGTCATTATCCTGATGGGTTCAGCTATTGGCACCTGCGAGGAAGTGGTTGATGAACTGCTGACGCGCGGCGAAAAAGTGGGTGTGCTGAAAGTTCGCCTGTTCCGCCCTTTCTCCGCCGACCATTTGCTGGAAGTATTGCCAGAAAGCGCACGCCAGATTGCAGTGCTCGACCGCACCAAAGAACCCGGCGCACTGGCCGAACCGCTGTATCTTGACGTGATGACTTCCCTTGCCGAAGCCTTTAACCGCGGCGAGCGTGAAACGCTGCCTCGCGTGATTGGCGGGCGTTACGGCCTTTCGTCCAAAGAGTTTGGCCCGGATTGCGTGCTAGCGGTATTTAACGAACTGACCCAAGCCAAACCGCGCCCACGCTTTACGGTCGGTATTTACGACGATGTCACCAATTTGTCGTTACCGTTGCCGGAAAACACCCTGCCGAACCGTGCCAAACTTGAAGCGCTGTTTTACGGGCTGGGCAGCGACGGCAGCGTGTCAGCGACCAAAAACAATATCAAAATCATCGGTAACTCGACGCCGTTCTTCACCCAGGGTTATTTCGTCTATGACTCGAAAAAAGCAGGCGGCCTGACCGTTTCTCACCTGCGCGTCAGCGAGCAGCCGATTAACTCGACCTACCTGATTGATAAAGCAGATTTTGTTGGCTGCCACCAGTTGCAGTTTATCGACAAATATCAGATGACCGAGCGCCTGAAACCGGGTGGTATTTTCCTGCTCAACACACCGTATGGCGCGGACGAAGTGTGGCATCGCCTGCCGCAAGAAGTGCAGGCTGTCCTGAACCAGAAAAAAGCGCGCTTCTTTGTGGTCAATGCGGCAAAAATCGCCCGTGAATGCCAGCTTGGCGCGCGTATCAACACCGTCATGCAGATGGCATTCTTCCATCTGACCAATATCCTGCCTGGCGACAGCGCACTGGCAGAACTACAAGGTGCCATTGCCAAAAGCTACAGCAGCAAAGGCCAGGAACTGGTGGAACGTAACTGGCAGGCATTAGCCCTGGCGCGTGAATCACTGGCTGAAGTAACATTGCAGGAAGTGAACGAAAGCAGCCCAATGCGCCCACCAGTGGTTTCCGATGCGGCACCTGATTTCGTCAAAACCGTCACCGCCGCGATGCTTGCAGGACTCGGCGACGCGCTACCTGTTTCCGCGCTGCCGCCAGACGGCACCTGGCCGATGGGCACCACGCAGTGGGAAAAACGCAACATCGCCGAAGAAATCCCCATCTGGAAGCCAGATATTTGTACCCAGTGTAACCACTGCGTTGCCGCCTGCCCGCATTCGGCCATTCGTGCCAAAGTGGTGCAACCTGAAGCGATGGAAAACGCCCCTGCCGGATTGCAATCGCTGGATGTGAAATCCCGCGATATGCGTGGGCAGAAATACGTATTGCAGGTAGCACCTGAAGATTGCACCGGCTGTAACTTGTGCGTCGAAGTTTGTCCGGCGAAAGACCGCCAGAACCCGGAAATCAAGGCCATCAATATGATGTCGCGCCTTGAGCACGTTGAAGAAGAAAAAGAGAATTACGACTTCTTCCTCAGTCTGCCGGAAATGGATCGCACCAGCCTCGAGCGCATCGATATCCGTACTTCGCAGCTGCTTCAACCGCTGTTTGAATACTCCGGCGCGTGTTCCGGCTGCGGTGAAACGCCGTATATCAAACTGCTCACCCAACTGTATGGCGACCGCATGTTGATTGCCAACGCCACCGGTTGTTCATCGATTTATGGCGGTAACTTGCCGTCAACACCGTACACCACCGATGCCAACGGGCGCGGCCCGGCATGGGCGAACTCGCTGTTTGAAGATAACGCCGAATTTGGGCTCGGTTTCCGCCTGACAGTCGATCAACATCGCGCCCGCGTGATGCGTCTGGTTGGTAAGTTCGCTGACCAACTGCCCGCCGAACTCAACGAACAACTGCATGCTCAAGCCACGCCAGAAGTGCG
Organism: Buttiauxella sp. S19-1; assembly: GCF_022134725.1. Classification (NCBI taxonomy): domain Bacteria; kingdom Pseudomonadati; phylum Pseudomonadota; class Gammaproteobacteria; order Enterobacterales; family Enterobacteriaceae; genus Buttiauxella; species Buttiauxella sp. S19-1. Next base: position 3,498 of record NZ_JAHWLU010000164.1, on the reverse strand, counting down.
CCGCGAGCAAGTTATCGAACTGCGCAAACATCTGGCGAATATCGACGACCCGGACGCGCGCCAGTTAATCACCGACGCTGACGCCATGGTTGAAAAATCTATCTGGCTGATTGGTGGTGACGGCTGGGCGTATGACATCGGTTTTGGCGGCCTGGATCATGTGTTAAGCCTGACCGAAAACGTCAATATTCTGGTGCTGGATACCCAGTGCTACTCCAACACCGGCGGCCAGGCATCGAAAGCGACACCGCTGGGTGCAGTCACTAAGTTTGGCGAACACGGCAAGCGTAAAGCGCGTAAAGATCTCGGCGTTAGCATGATGATGTACGGGCATGTTTATGTGGCGCAGATTTCACTCGGCGCACAACTTAACCAAACCGTGAAAGCGATTCAGGAAGCCGAATCTTATCCCGGCCCGTCGCTGATAATCGCCTACAGCCCTTGCGAAGAACACGGCTACGATTTGGCACTCAGCCATGATCAAATGCGCCAGCTCACCGCAACGGGTTTCTGGCCACTTTATCGCTATGATCCGCGTCGTGCCGACGAAGGTAAATTGCCGCTGGCGCTGGATTCGCGTCCGCCATCTGATGCGCTGGCCGATACGCTAATGAAAGAACAGCGCTTCCGCCGCCTGAACGCGCAGCAGCCAGAAGTTGCCGAACAGCTTTGGAAAGATGCCGCTGCAGATTTGCAAAAACGCTACGATTTTCTGGCGCAAATGGCAGGCAAAGCGGAGAAAGCGGACAGCGAGTGAGTCCGTGAAAATGTCGGATGTCACTGCGCTAATCCGACCTACGATTTTGGTTTTGTAGGGTGGATAAGCGATTAGCGTCATCCACCATTTTCATCACAGCCTAGTTAAAACTAATACGTAAAATATCATCCGGGCTGGTCGGCTCTTTTTCGCGGCTGCCCGGCTGCTTCACGCTAACAAACAACTGCTGCCCATCTGGTGACAACGCCAGGCTATTTGGCAATGCAGGCGTGTCGATAGTCTCCAGCACTTTGTAGCTTTTCGCATCAATCACGCTGACTTTACCGGCTTTGCGATGCGTCACGTAGACTTCGTTGCGCGTCGGGTTGAACAACACATCCAGACCCAGCGGCACATCCACTTTGTTCAGCACTTTGCTGGTTTTGGTATCCACAACCAACAATTGCGGGGATTTTGAATCGCTGATAAACGCACGGTTGTTTGCGGTATCCAGCGCAATATTCAGATAAAAATGCTCGCCTTCGGTTTCCAGCTTAGTCCGCGAGACCACTTTGTCCGTTTTGCTGTCGATAACGATAAATTCGTTGTCGGCGTTGGTCATGTAAATGCGCGATGCTTTCGTATCAATCGCCAGCCCCGTCGCCATTTTGCCGAGATCTTTAATGGTATCGCGCAGCGTTAACGTATCGCCGTTAATGACCCACAACACGCTGGACTCCCCCAACCCGCCCATGTATAGCGTGTTGGTAGCCTCGTTGACCACTAACTGGCGTGGAGCCAGCGGGCGCACCGTTTCGCTACGTTTGGTTTCATCAACCACCAATGACTTAATCACATCCCCTGTTTTGCTGTTGATGGCGGTCACCGCGCTGCTGGTGGTGTTACCCAGAAATAAGGTGCCGGTGGTTTTGTTAAGCGCCACACCAAACGGCTTCAGGTTGTTATGAATCGCCTGCGTCACTTCGAGGGTTGCCGGGTCAAGACGATAAACCACCCCGCCTTTATCCAGTTTGCGGCTTTGCGAAGTGGCAACGTACAAGGCCGATTGATCCGCACTATAGGCCATTTCATACGCGCCTTTACCGACCGGTTTTCTTTCAACGGTAAACGAGGTATCAGCAAATAATGAACTGGAAAACAGCAGGCTGGAAAGCATGAGCGCAGGCAATACGCGTAGACGGGTTTGTGGTAAAGCGGGCATAAATGTCCTTATCAATAGCGTGGATAAACCCTTAGCTAACATAACGTTAGCTAAGGGTGAAAAATACTATTGATAATTATTATCATTTATAAATGAGAAAGTAAATCATTACACCTGCAAATAGACCATTTGCGTTTGCAGATACTCATTCAGTCCGTGGCGGCCATCGGCACCACCAATACCCGATTTACGCCAGCCCGCGTGGAAACCTTGCATTGCTTCAAAGTTTTCACGGTTGACGTAGGTTTCGCCGAATTTCAGCCCTTTAATCGCTTTCATCGCGACATTTAAATCACGCGTATACACCGAGGATGTCAGTCCGTAATCGCTGTCATTAGCCATCTCAAGTGCTTGTTCCAGCGTTTCAAATGTGGTCACTGGCAGCACCGGGCCGAAGGTTTCATCGTGCATAATTGCCATTTCCTGGCGCACATCCACCAGTAGTGTTGGCGGGTAGAAATACCCTTTCCCTTCTGGTGCTTTACCGCCCAGCACCACACGCGCGCCTTCGCTGACCGCACGCGCCACTTTCTGCTCGACACGTTCAAGTGCTGCGGCGTTAATCAATGGCCCCATCGAAACATCGTTACGCTCGCCAGTGTCACCAAAACTCACCTGTTTAAAGGCCTCGCTCAGGCGAGTAATAAATTCGTCGTAAATACCCTTTTGCACATACACACGCTCCACACAGTTGCATACCTGCCCGGTGTTGATCATGCGCGAATCAACAATCGCTTTCACCGCGATATCAAGATCGGCATCGTCCATCACAATAGCAGGTGCTTTGCCGCCTAATTCCAGGCACACCTTGGTGATGTTTTTGGCCGCTGCCGCCATGATTTTCTCACCCGCGCCAACGCTGCCCGTCATGCTGACCATCGCCACTTTCGGGTTGCCCGCTAATTCTTGCCCTACCGTTTCACCGCGCCCCAGAACCAGGTTAAACACCCCTTTTGGCAGCCCGATATCGTGGACAATTTCCGCAAAAGCGATAGCGTTGTTTGGCGTGAATTCGCTCGGTTTGATAACGATGGTGTTGCCAGTAATCAGCGCGGGGGCAAGTTTGCGGGCAATCAGGAAGAACGGGAAGTTCCACGGCAAAATACCGGTCGTCACGCCGAACGCTCGTTTAAACACCAGAATATTTTCACCCGGGCGGTCACTTTGCAGAATTTCGCCTTCGTAACGGCGCGCCCACTCGGACATGTAGTCGAGATAATCCGCGGTGAAGGCCACTTCCACTTCCGCCAGTTGTTGGGTTTTGCCACCTTCCGCCACAATCAGCGCGCTGATTGATTTCGCTCGTTCGCGAATACCGGCAGAAATTTTACGCAGCCATCCGGCACGTTCAATGGCGGGCAATGCTTCCCAACCCGCTTGCGCTTTTGCTGCCGCGTCAATGGCATCGCGAGCTTGCTGGGCTCCCCCATCAGGAATGCGTGAAATCAGTGCTTCAGTAGCAGGATTGATCACATCAATCCACTTATCGCCCTGCCATTGAACAAATTGACCATCAATATACATTGGGTGTTGTACAGGTGCTGTCATGACTGGCTCCTTCGCGTTCACTGCTGTTATG
>NZ_JAHWLU010000163.1:0-7816 GCF_022134725.1 Buttiauxella sp. S19-1 | reverse complement strand
TTATAAATATGACTACACAACAATCATAAAAAACTCTAACACATTATTTTTAAACACTTTAAACAACAACACCCTTCATAAACCCTGTGAAAACCTTTGGTTTACTTAATTCTCATACTTGCTTACTCAACAATAAACACACTTTCTACATTCAGAAAATGTAAAGCCAGGTAAATACACGACTTTTATATTGAATCTGGAGTTGGTTCAGATGGCTATCATTATGCTTACCTCCATCATGACCTGAAAAGGATGCATTATGATTCGTAAAACTGCTGCGTTAACCATGTTGTTATTTTCTATTTCCTTCTCCGCTTCTTCGGCGACAGAAATTAAAAACAATGAAGCAAAGGCTTATCAGGAAATAGGTCACATTTCAGTTTCTGGTAAACCGTCTTCAGAAGAAGCGGTTGCCGCGATAAAAACGCGAGCTGAAGAATCTGGAGCAGATTACTTTTCGATTGTAAGACTAACCACCCCTGGTGATAGCAGTAAATGGAGTGCAAATGCGGTGCTTTATAAATCCCAGTAACTCTATTTTATTTAATCACCGGCATCACCGATATGGGATGTCTGTTCTTACCAGGAGAGAGATATGCGAATCTGGACGCTGACACTGTTTATTTTTATTGCTCCGGGAAGCATTGCTCTGGCAGCAACAACGGTTCCTCCTACCCTTTCTGAACTTCAACAATATGCACTCAAAAATAATATCAGCTCACCCGATCAGCAAGCGCAATTGAGCTCACTAATAGGAGGCTCAGAATCCGCTGACGCGCTGTTATTTAACAATCCGGTCATCGATGGGAATAGCGGAAAAAGACGTTCTGTGGCGGGTAACCCTGACAATATTCAACAAACTGAATGGGGCGCGGGTGTTTCCCAGACATTTGAAATTGCGGGGCAACAAGGATACCGACAGGAATCAGCTCAATTCTCCATGAGTGCCTTCCGGGAGGAGTCGCTGGATACGCGAAATCAGGTATTGCTGACCACATCAACGCTGTTCTACCAGATTGTGACTTTGCAGGAAAAAGTCCGTCTGGAAAGAGAGGCCGTTGAGTTGTTTTCTCGAGCAGAACTTGTGGTGTCCCGGCAACGGCAGTCAGGTAGTGCCACCCGCCTGGATAACAACGTTGCCACCATTGAGCGCCAGCTTGCCAATAACCAGTTACTAACCGCCCAACAAGACTTAAAGGACACCCGCAACGAACTTGCGCGTTTTTTGCTGACCTCTGAAGACGCGATACCTGAAATGAAAGGGGATTTCGACACAACCGCCAAACCCCTCCCCTATACCTACGCTTCTCTGGGGTCGCGGCTAGAAAAGAGCCCTAAACTCGCGGCGCTGGAATGGCAGGAGAAAAGTGCCATTGCTGAGCTGGAACTCCAGAAAGCAGCTCGGATCCCGGATGTCACCCTTGGCGTCAGCTATTCGCAGGATGGGCCGGATGACAGCCGTGAAGATCTGACCACCTTATCGATTTCCGTACCGCTTCCACTATTTCAGCGAAACGAGGCGGGTATCGGGCAGGCGACCACCGCGGTGACGCGTTCACGTCTGGCCATCAACACCGCTAAGAATGAACAACAGCAAACTCTTAAAAATCAATGGGACAAGCTGAACAACCTGAAAGACAGGGTACGGATCCTCAATCAACAGGTCCTGCCAGCTACAGACATGAACAAACAGCTCACCCTGCTGGCACAGGAAAATGGGCAAAGCAGCCTGCCAGATGTTTTGCTGACCAGCCAACAGATCCTGAATGCCCAACGCACCAGGCTAGACACACTTCTCGAGTACCAGACAACGCGTCTGAAACTAGAAAATATCGCTAACTGGAGTGGACAGGAGCTCCCATGACTCAGAATAATGCGCAGTACCGCCGTTTGCCATCCGCACTGTATTTTATTGTTTTTGTAGGTTTCTTTTCCCCAGCAGTCAGTGCATCACCCGACGATTCAGAAGAAGCGGAGACTGTGTCTACTCCGAAGGAAGTCCTGCTCGAAACTATCGGCCCTGCCCCGATGACCAACGAGTTTCGAGCGCTGGCCACCATCCAGTTAGATCCCCAACGTTCAGCCACCATTTCTTCGCGGATAAACGGCTGGATCACTTCTGTTAATGCTCTTCCGGGTAAAAAAGTGAGTAAAGGAGACACTCTCGCGACCCTGGACAGCATACAGCTTCGTGATGAAAACAATGTCGTTAAGCAGGCCAGGGCAGCACTCAATGCCGCCTCTGAACTGCTCAAGCGTAAACAAAAAATGATGGCAGAAGAGATAATCCCTCGCAACGATCTGACTGCTGCGACGCTTGCTTACCAGCAAGCAAAAGCCGAGTTTGATGCGGCGCAGGCCCGACAAACATTATTCGGCTCCAACGGTAAATCAGCTTCGCTGTCGACAATTACCGCCCCCTTCAGCGGCACCGTTCTGACCACAACGGCCCGCCAGGAGCAAGCCGTCACCCCCGCAGACGTTCTGTTTACCCTCAGTGATCTGAGCACCGTACTGATTACTGCCAATGTGCCGGAATCTCAGGTTCGTTTCCTCGAGCCAGGAGCCACGGTGCGTATTCAGGCCAGTGCCTGGCCCGACGAAACATTTTCCGGTCAGATTGTGAGTACTGCCGGCACCCTTGATTCCTCATCCCGCACCCTTGCGACCTATATTGCCGTCAATAACGAGGATGGACGTCTGAAACCGGAAATGCAGGTCACCGCTTATGTCCGTTATAACCCCCCTAAGCCAGTCATCAGCGTACCGGACTCTGCATTAACACTGATGGATGGCAAGTCGTCGGTATTTGTCGCAAATGGTGAAAATAAATATCAACCCGTCCAGGTTACGACCGGGAAAAAGGGTCTGGACAGGACAGAAATTACCAGTGGGCTGAAGCCCGGGGACCGTGTGGTTGTTAACCAGACTTACGATCTGAAATCCCGACTGCTTATCGCAGAAACGGCTGGCGGGCACTAAGGAGACACACATGCTCGGTTCGTTGATAAACCTATCTCTGAAATACAAGCTGCTGATCATTGTGTTGTTTATGGCCGTTGTCGGCTATGGCGTCATGGCATTCCGAAGCGTCCCCGTGGACGCCTTCCCCGATGTGACGCCGGTGCAGGTGAATGTCTATACAGAAGCTTCTGGCCTGGCCGCCGAAGATATTGAAAAGCTGTTCACCGTTCCGGTAGAAAGCAATATGGCCGGGTTACCCAATGTGGAACAAATCCGTTCAATGTCATTGGCGGGCCTTTCCTACATCAGTATCAATTTTAAAGACAACACGGATATTTATCTTGCTCGCCAGTGGGTCAGTGAAAAACTTCAGGAGATCGGGGACTCGCTCCCGGCGGGGTACAGCCCACCAGTGCTGGGAGCCAACTCCTCCGGACTGGGGCAAGTTTTCTGGTATACCCTGGATGCGGGTAATTCCGGCCTCAGCACCATGGAATTACGTTCACTCCAGGAATGGACCATCAGGATGATCCTGAAAACGGTGCCAGGTGTGGATGATGTGGTTTCATGGGGCGGAAATGAAAAACAGTATCAGGTCACCCTCGATCCGGAAAAAATGGCGCTGTACAACATCACGCTGGCCGACGTGCTCCCGGTGCTTGCAGGGAATAACCGCCAGGCCGGTGGACAAAGCGTCAACATCGGTGAGGAACAGTATCTGGTTCGGGGTTATGGCCAGCTGGAAAGTCTTTCCGATATTGCAGGTCTGCGCATCACAAGTGCCGGTAACCACCCAGTCTATATTCGGGATATCGCCAAAGTGGAGTTCACACCAGCCGTTCGTGCAGGTGCGGTCACCCAAAATGGGCAGGAAGTCGTCATGGGGATGGTTCTGTCGCGCATTAACGAAAATGCCAGTGATGTCGTTAATGGTGTAAAGGACAAAATCTCAACAGTGGTGAATTCACTGCTGCCTGAAGGTGTCACGCTGAAAACGGTTTATGATCGAACAAACCTGGTTGATCTGGCGCTGAAAACGGCACAAAGCGCGCTGCTGGAAGGGGCTTTGCTGGTTGCCATTGTCCTATTTTTGTTCCTCGGGGAACTCCGTTCAGCGCTGATTGTGATTATCACTCTGCCCGGCTCCATGCTGATAGCCTTTATTCTGATGCAACAATTCGGCTTGTCAGCAAACCTGATGTCGCTGGCAGGTCTGGCTATCGGTACCGGCATGATGGTGGATGGTGCAGTGGTCATGGTGGAGAATATCCATCGAAGGCTGGCGCTCAATCATGCCAGTGGCGCGAAAAACAGCTTCGCGCTGCAAATCCAGGAAGCCGCCAGGGAAGTGGCGATACCGGTGGCCTTTGCGATTTTAATTATCGTCGTGGTCTTTACTCCGCTGCTAACGCTCGATGGGCTTGAAGGCAAGCTGTTCCGCCCGATGGCGCTGACGATTATTTTCGCGATGCTGGGGTCGTTAATTCTCTCGCTGACCATCGTACCTGTGCTGTCGTCGCTGTTGCTCAAGCCCGCACATGAAAATGAAACCCGCATAGTCAGATGGATTACTGCAGGCTACCAACCGTTACTGAACAAAGTGTTATCACGCAGGAAAGCGACAATAAGCATCGCGCTGACCGCGTTTTTGTTTTCCCTGGCACTGTTTCCATTTTTGGGGAAAAGCTTTATGCCCCAATTACAGGAAGGCAGTCTGATGTTCAGGATCACTTCCATTCCATCCACATCACTGGACAGTACGCTGGCACTCTCGCGCAAAGTTTCTGATGATATTCGTGGCCAGTTCCCTGAAGTGAAAGATGTGGTCGCCACCATTGGACGTGCCGAAAAAGGCGAAACCGCAGACGTCAATTCAATGGAGGTTTTGTTGACGATGAACCCGCGGGAAAACTGGCCTGAAGACATTTCTTATGACCAACTGGCCCGTAACATCCAGGCGGTTCTTGAAGAAAAACATCCAGGGGCATTGTTCAGTGCAACACAGCCGATTCAGATGCGTGTCGATGAACTGATTTCGGGGATCCGCGCCACTCTGGCCCTGAAAATTTATGGACCGGACAGCGCCACACTAGATTCCCTGAGCCAGCAAATCCAGGCCACACTGAATAAAATCCCGGGCGTAGAAGAACTTTCAACGGAGTCCAGCAAGGGTAAACCCCAGGTGATTATCCGCGTCGATCGTGAAAAAGCGGCGGGTTATGGCATCAATACCAGCGACATCATGGATGTGGTGGAGTCCGGTATTGGCGGTGCGAGCATCTCGAGCATCATCGAAGGAACCGCTCGTTTTGATCTGGTGACCCGATTTAGCGCGCCTTACCGGGAGTCTGTTTCAGCTATCAGTGCCATCCCGCTACGTGGGGCGTCAGGCCAACTGATTTCGCTGTCGCAGGTTGCGGATATTGAGCTGGCTGAAGGGTACGCCTTCCTGCGCCGGGAAGGGCTACAACGTTACGTCGTGCTACAGATGGAAGTTGAAGGGCGTGATATTGACGGCTTTGTGAAGGAAGCCAGCCAGGCCATTGAGAAAAACAACCCGCTACCGGAGGGATACTGGAGCACCTGGGGTGGAGCCTTTGAAAATCAGCAACGCGCGATGGGCAAACTGTCTGTGATTCTGCCGCTGACCATTGGGCTGATCTTTATTCTGCTCTACACCGCATTCGGAACTCTGCGACATGCCACACTCATCATCGCGAACGTTCCGTTTGCCATGACGGGAGGAATTCTTTCCCTGTTCCTGAGCGGACAATATATGTCGGTCCCTTCCTCGGTCGGATTTATTGCCGTCTTTGGTGTCTCAATGCTCAACGGGATTGTGATGGTGTCATTCTTTAACGAACTGAGACAACAAGGAGCCAGTATCCGCGATGCTGTCCGGCTGGGTGCGGTTCAGCGTCTGCGTCCAGTATTGATTACCGCGACGGTCGCGATACTGGGGCTGATCCCAATGCTGCTTTCCAGCGGCGTCGGTGCCGAAGTACAGCGTCCATTAGCGACGGTGGTGGTCGGAGGGTTATTAACGTCCACAGCTCTGACATTATTCTTGCTGCCGCTGCTGTATGAAATGACGGAGAACTGGCATATGAAGCGCAATGCTGCTGCCCAAAAGGAACTGGATGCTCAATAACTAGCAACAAATAACAACGGGGAATATCTTACGATATTCCCCGTTAATTTTTATAACCGCTTATTGCAGCAGAGAAATATCCGCAACCTGCAAGAGCAGCTCGCCATTCTCAGCTAGCTATGAATCAGCAAGACGAAAATCGCTGGTTTTGTACTGAACTGATTTTAGGACAGAGTGACATCTGTTGGAGTAACTTCTTATAGCTTTCAGTATCACCCGAAGAATATACACTACTGGCGTTATTTCCTTAGCATGCTTGATGATTCAGAATTATTCCCTTGGGCCAATTCCTGTTCCAGTAGGTTTTATTGAATTCGAATGAACCCATCCATCTACAGTCTCTCCATTTTTTTTGAAAAATATAACAGATAAAAACCCTTTGTATTCTGAATACACATCAACTAAATCCCCGTGAATTATAAAAAGGTCTTTTATCTTACATCTCTCATCAGGAGCACTATAGAAATAAACTCGAGCATTATCACTCACAACATAACCTGACTCAGATGTAGAGATGACGTTTTGGTATATTTCTGCACGAGAATTAATATCATGACACTCTCCCCACGAAGAAAATGAACATACTAAAAAAAATAAAAGCAATAGAGTCTTCATCGTCACCCGCCCTCTCATCATACTAATCACTTTATTTGCAAAATTTGAATCTGTTGTATGCCCTACACTCTATAATACTAACAGTATTTTGAATATTTTCTGTAGCAAATAAACTCATAATCATGCATTTCACTGACAGCCAAGGGAATTTTCTTTATCACTCTGTAATTTACTGGCTAAATCACTCAAGTTATCAGTCTTTGTTTTGATACAATTGTATCTGTACTCCTTATTTAATTTCACATTGAATACAGCCACCCCCTGTTCTTTTTTGTTATCTTCGTATTTACTAAATATGAAACATTTATATTCACCATTAATAAAACTTATCTCCAAATAATCAGTTTGGAAGCGAGAGCAATGATTATAGCGAAATTTATTGTATGCAGGTGAGTTTGAGCTAAATTCAAACCTGACTTTATCCCCTGCCATCCTATAAATTAACCGATTATTTGCCATGCTCAAGGTTGCAGCCCCTTTGATAGTATTGCAAGAAAAATACTCATTTGTGCCAGGATTAGAAATATCTGATTGGGAATTATATGCCCCCTTATTTACTGAAGCGATGCCTTTCTAAGAGAATAGCTAAGACATAATCATCATCATTTTGAAATTTGAAGTAATTCCCGGAATTATCAGTCTCACTTTGAGCAACTGCTTTTATAGCAGCAACTTCACAAGATAAGCTCATAACCGCTGACTGATAGTCAGAGTCATCTATCGTGTCCCCTTCATAGAAAGTTATAAATTCCAGAGGCTCCAATTTTCCATTAATGGGTGTAACTGGAAGAGAAATATTGCTCAAAGCATCCAAAAATACCACCGGATGCATATGCCGAGGCTTCACTGCTGCGGATCTCCGGCACATCCTTCAACCATTCACTGTAATGTTTCACCACCAGACGTTGTACCTGTGATGCTGGATATCAGGCTGGTACCGCCATAGCTCATTGGCATCAATCAAACCATCCTGATTCATATCCATCTGCTGAAGTAACTTCTTATAGCTTTCAGCATCTCCCGACGAATAGGTGTCATCGGCATCACTTCGGGTCAGCTCTTCCAGCCGACCAAACGTCTGACGCA
>NZ_JAHWLU010000162.1:0-8112 GCF_022134725.1 Buttiauxella sp. S19-1 | reverse complement strand
CTGTCAATTGTTGGTGGGCTGATTACCGACAAAATCGTCGAGCCGCGTTTGGGAAGCTGGCAAGGCGAAAACAAAGAAAAACTTCAGCAACTCGACGATGTACAACGCTTTGGTTTGCGTGTTACTGGGATTGTGTCATTGCTGTTTGTGGCGGTTATCGCCCTGCTGCTGGTGCCGGAAAATGGTCTACTGCGCGACCCGGTGAAAGGCACCATCATTCCTTCACCTTTTATAAGCGGGATCGTGCCGCTGATTATCCTGTTCTTTTTTATCATTTCGCTGGCCTACGGCATCGCCACCAAAAAGATACGCAAGCAGGCGGATTTACCGCAGTTAATGATTGAACCAATGAAGGAGATGGCCGGTTTCATCGTGATGGTGTTCCCGTTGGCGCAATTTGTTGCGATGTTCAACTGGAGCAACATGGGCAAGTTTATGGCGGTCGGACTGACCGATGTGCTGGAAGGCTCGGGGCTGAATGGCATTCCGGCGTTTCTTGGCCTGGCGCTGCTGTCGTCGTTTTTATGTATGTTTATCGCCAGCGGCTCGGCTATCTGGTCTATTCTGGCGCCTATTTTCGTGCCGATGTTCATGATGTTGGGCTTTCACCCGGCGTTTGCACAAATCCTGTTCCGTGTCGCAGACTCTTCGGTTATCCCGTTGGCTCCGGTTTCGCCGTTTATTCCATTATTCTTAGGTTTCCTGCAACGCTATAAACCCGATGCCAAATTAGGGACGTATTACTCTCTCGTCTTACCTTATCCACTGATCTTTTTGGCTGTCTGGTTGCTGCTACTGGTAGCGTGGTATCTTGTTGGCTTGCCTATTGGGCCAGGGGTTTACCCGCATCTCAGTTAACCGGAGCACAGCATGCTGACACTGTTAGAAGACAAGATCGTGACGCCATTAGGCCCGCTATGGATTATCTGCGACGAGCAATACCATTTGCGCGCCGTAGAGTGGGAAGAACATAGCGACAGAATGGTGCAATTACTGGGGCTTCATTATGGTGTCAGCGGTTATCAGCGCGTAGCTTGCGCTAATCCGGATGGGTTGAGCGATAAGTTGCACGATTATTTTGACGGTGATTTAGCGGTGATTGAAACGTTGCCTACCGCCACGGCAGGTACTGCGTTTCAGCGGGAAGTGTGGCAAACACTGCGCACTATCCCATGCGGCCAGGTGATGCATTATGGGCAATTAGCGGAGCAACTTGGGCGGCCAGGTGCAGCCCGGGCAGTCGGTGCGGCGAATGGTTCCAACCCGGTGAGTGTGGTGGTGCCGTGTCATCGTGTGATTGGCAGAAATGGCACCATGACAGGTTATGCCGGGGGCGTGGGTCGTAAAGAGTGGTTATTGCGTCATGAAGGATATTTGCTGCTTTAGCTAATTGTGCGCAGCAGGTTATTCTTTATTCGCTCATGAATAATACACTTTCATAAACAGTCCCATTAATTTCAATGGGATACGTCTTAATCTCCCATCTTATTAGTCGTTATATTCTGAATGGTCTTTCATCATACTTACGTGCTTAAGAAAAAGATGTTAAAATTGACCAATATCAATATAACGGCCCGAGCATATCTATGATCCCTGAAAAGCGAATTATTCGACGCATTCAGTCTGGCGGTTGTGCTATCCATTGCCAGGATTGCAGCATCAGCCAATTATGCATCCCCTTCACTCTCAATGAACATGAGCTTGATCAGCTGGATAATATCATCGAGCGTAAGAAGCCTATTCAGAAGGGACAAACCCTGTTTAAAGCAGGTGATGAGCTGAAGTCGCTGTACGCTATTCGTTCAGGGACCATTAAGAGCTACACCATCACTGAACAAGGTGACGAGCAAATTACGGGCTTCCATTTAGCCGGCGATTTGGTAGGTTTTGACGCTATCGGGACTGGGATGCACCCAAGTTTCGCACAAGCGCTCGAAACCTCTATGGTCTGCGAAATCCCCTTCGAAACCCTTGATGATTTGTCCGGTAAAATGCCCAACCTGCGCCAGCAGATGATGCGTTTGATGAGCGGCGAAATTAAGGGCGACCAGGATATGATTCTGCTGCTTTCGAAAAAGAATGCAGAAGAGCGCCTGGCGGCATTTATCTATAACCTTTCACGTCGTTTTGCCCAGCGCGGTTTCTCCCCTCGGGAATTCCGTCTGACCATGACGCGTGGCGATATCGGTAACTACCTCGGTCTGACCGTTGAAACTATCAGTCGCCTGTTAGGTCGCTTCCAGAAAAGTGGCATGCTGGCGGTGAAAGGAAAGTACATCACCATCGAAAACAGCGAAATTCTCGCACAACTCGCTGGTCAGTCACGCAACGTTGCCTGATTTCTGCTTCCCTAACCAGGATCAATGGATTTTGTTGATTTATTGATCCTGCAATGGGTTATCACCTGTTTCAATTAGCACATATAGGTTAATCTTACTTAACAGACTGTGGTTAAGCAGTTGTAAGGAGACCTGTATGGCAAAATATCAAAACATGCTAGTCGCTATAGATCCCAATCAGGACGATCAACCCGCCCTGCGGCGTGCTGTTTACCTGCATCAACGGATTGGGGGCAGGATCAAAGCCTTTCTGCCTATCTATGATTTTTCCTACGAGATGACCACCCTTCTGTCGCCTGATGAGCGTACGGCTATGCGCAAAGGCGTAATCAGCCAGCGCGCGGCCTGGATTAAAGAACAAGCGCAGTACTACATCGATTCGGGCGTACCCATTGAAATTAAAGTGGTTTGGCATAATCGTCCCTTCGAGGCGATTATTCAGGAAGTGATTAGCGGTGGACACGATCTGGTGCTGAAAATGACGCACCAGCACGACAAACTGGAAGCGGTTATTTTCACCCCAACCGACTGGCATTTGCTGCGTAAATGCCCATGCCCGGTGTGGATGGTTAATGAAAAGCCATGGCCTGAAGGTGGCCGAGCGGTTGTAGCGGTAAATCTGGCAAGTGAAGAGCTGTACCACAACGCACTGAATGAGAAGTTGGTTAAAGAGACGATTCGCCTCGCCAACGATGTTAACCACACCGAAGTTCACCTGGTAGGCGCCTACCCGATAACCCCGATTAATATCGCCATCGAACTCCCCGATTTTGACCCAAGTGTTTATAACGATGCGATTCGCGGCCAGCATTTAGTCGCGATGAAAGCGTTACGTCAAAAATTCGCTATTGATGAAAAAATGACTCATGTCGAGAAAGGGTTACCTGAAGAAGTGATTCCCGATCTCGCGGAGCATTTGCAGGCCGGTATTGTAGTGCTCGGTACTGTGGGGCGCACCGGGCTATCGGCGGCGTTCCTCGGTAATACTGCCGAGCAAGTCATTGACCATTTACGTTGCGATTTGCTGGTCATCAAACCTGATGAATACCAAACGCCAGTAGAACTGGATGACGACGAAGACGATTAACTGATTGGCCTGGGTTCGGTATTCTACGGGCTCAGGCCTTTTAATTTCAGGCTGATTATTTCGTTGTAGCTTCATATAAACACTCATTATGTTATCCAATGAGTGTTTTTGCTTTAGCCCTTATATCAGCCAGTTCGGCAACACTAACGCTTCCCTTTTTTGTCACCTTTCTGGCTCGCCAATCAACGCATGTGATTTGATCGGCCAGGGCTACGCCTTCACGTTCGCCAGAGAGTTCAACCTCAAACGGATAGTCTTTTGCTTTGGTTGTACAGGGAACGCAGAGTAGTAAACCCACTTTATTATTATATGCAAATGGGCTCAGCACCACGGCTGGGCGATTACCGCCCTGTTCGTGTCCTGCTACAGGGTCAAAATCAATCCAGATAACATCGCCAGAATCCGGTACAAAACGTGAAACCATCAGATCAGCTCCTTACCGACCGGAGCGCCAAAATCAACTTTTTCATGGATGTTGTCAGGAGTAATCCCGGCTAACAGCGCATCAAGGGAATATTCCTTCGTTTTCACCGGTACAATGACAATACGGCCGTCTTCAACCGAAATATCAACGGTATCATCCACATTCAATGATGCCGCTTGCATAATGGCCACAGGAAGCCGTACGGATGGGCTGTTACCCCATTTTTTCACTATTACCTTCGACATGTTTTCGATCTCATAGTATCAACAATGATGATACGCTATCACTCATCATTAGAAGGGTCAACATTGCTGATACTAGCATTAAATGACGACTCGTTTTTTACGCCAGCGCCTCCATCAGCACCGGATGAAAACGGCGTTTGAAATAGATCAATCCATGCCCTTCTTCGCCCAGTGAAATATTCTGCACTTCAACCAGGTAAACCAGATGGCTGCCGATGGTCTGCACCTGACGGATTTCCCCTTCCAGATTCGCCAGCGCCCCTTTAAGCACTGGCTGCGCCAAAGCGCCACGCTGCCAGCCGACCAGACTGAAGCGCTCATCCATTGCCATACCGGTCATCCCGGCAAAGTGGCGAGCCATGACTTCCTGTTCGTGGTTCAGCACATTTATGCACAATTTGCCGTTACCCTGAAACACTGGGTTCATCGCGCTGTTCGCGTTGATGCACACCATCACTGTTGGCGGAGTATCGGTGACCGAACACACGGCGGTGGCGGTAATGCCGCAGCGACCCGCCTCACCTTCAGTCGTGACCACATTAACGGCAGCCGACAAGCTGGCCATGGCATCGCGAAAACGCAGACGTTGTTCATCTAATTGCATAGTGACCTCCTGCTGTGAATTACTTCAGCAGCTTATCCAGAAGATTAATATCCGCGTTGTTGTGCAGATGCGGAACCGTCCAGCCGTGCTGGTCGTATTCGGACAGACAGCGATCGACCATCGCCATCATTTTGTCCATGTTGCCGGAGGTCTGCGCCTGGCGCAGGCACTGCAGGCGAATTTCATCCTGGCTACCGGAGTAGTTGATTTCATACAGTTCGTGGCGGCCGCCAAATTCGCTGCCGATAGCATCCCACATCAATTTGAGAATCTTGATGCGCTGCACATGGTCCATACCGTTGGAGCCGCGCACGTATTTCGCCAGATACTGGTCAATCTGCGGGTTATTCAGGTCACGTGCGCTCGACGGCAGGTAGATCAGGCCGCTGGTCACGTTACGTTCGATAATATTTTTAATTTTGGCGTAGGCCATCGGCGCCATCACACGGTAGGTTTGCAGTGCAGCGTGGTCTGGCAGATATGCCCCGTTCACCCACGGAGTCGCTTCTGAACACATAGAGTCACTCAATGCCCAGAACATATTGCGCCAGGCCACAACTTCACCGAGATCCGCTTGCACACCACGGAATTCAAGGGTGCCAGTACATTCGAGCGATTTTTTCAGCAGCGCGGTAATAAAGTCGAGCTTCACCGCCAGACGCACACAGGCTTGCAGCGGGTACATACGTGCAAAGCCACCTTCCATTGTCCAGCGACGGCAACGATCGAAGTCACGGTAAATCAGTACGTTTTCCCATGGAATAAGCACCTTATCCATCACCAGAATTGCGTCGTTTTCGTCGAAACGGCTGGAGAGCGGATAGTCATACGGTGAGCCAGTCGCACCTGCCACCAATTCGTAAGATGCACGTGAGATAAGTTTCACGCCTTCCGCATCCATCGGTGCAACAAACATCAAAGCGAAATCAGGGTTTTCACCCATCACCTGCGCCGAGCCGAAGCCAATCATGTTGTAGTGTGTCAATGCTGAGTTGGTCGCGACAACTTTCGCCCCGCTAACGATGATCCCGGCATCGGTCTCTTTTTCCAGCTTGATGTAAACGTCTTTGACTTCATCGGCCGATTTATGGCGGTCGATCGGTGGGTTAACAATGGCATGGTTAAAGTACATGCCGGATTCCTGAATACGCGTGTACCAGTGGCGGGCGTTCTGCTCGAATTGCCCATAGAACGCCGGGTTAGCCCCCAGCGCACAACCGAAGGCAGCTTTGTAATCCGGGGTGCGTCCCATCCAGCCGTAGCTCAGACGCGACCATTCGGCGATAGCATCACGCTGTTGACGCAAGTCATCAGCACTTTTGGCGACACGGAAGAACTTGTGAGTGTAACCACCGCTGCCGGTATCGGTGTTCCAGCACAGGGAGTCTTGCAGCTCAGGTTTGTGCAGCGCGTCATATAACTGGCCGACAGATGCCGCCGCGTTGCGGAATGCTGGATGGGTGGTGACGTCTTTAACACGCTCACCGTAAATATAAATCTCACGGCCATCCTGCAGGCTTTTCAGGTACTCTTCACCGGTGAACGGGCGTTTTGTGTCTGCGCGGAAATCTTCAGGTTTCATCGTGACCTCTTCAGTATTAATCGGATTTTGTTAAATTTATGTTTTGTTTTTGTTTCTTAATTGAAGCTCTTAAACCCGATTCGGTGAAGAGACTTTTAGGTCAATGGCTGGTACTTTTCAGGCGGGATGGTGTTCTGTGATCGGGGTCCCCACGGAACCGGTGAACGTCTGCGGGAATCAAACAAATAACTGAACACACGGGTAAACGGAAAATCACACAGGTTTACAGATCTCACCCTGACCAGATTGCCAGGGTGATTTTTATATAAGAGATAGCCTTGAGATAGTTAGGGTAAGGATGGTTCTATTTAACCAATATTGACAGTCCCACTCCCAATCACAACACCGCCACAGCTAATACTGTCCCCTGTTCTGGCTGCCGGAATCCCATCTATAAAAACTGTCCCAGAGCCACTTGAGATAGCGCGAGGATGAGGTGGGTGATCTGGCGGTTTGCTGTGCTCAAATAACGGATCCCCCAACCGGGCTGCAGGTAAACCATCAATAAATACTGTTGGTGAACCAGCAATTATCGGCGTGGAATGAAAACCATCGTGTTCAGTTCCTTGATCATTCAGTTTTGCGGCTAACGGTATAAATATCCTTATTATGGTGAGTAAAACTTTGAGTCTCATTTAATAGACTAGTTTTTTATGGTCGCTCCACATCTACCTATCAATATGGCTTTCATTCACACGATCATTGTTCTCACACCATCTATTAATGCTTGATTCTATACCCCTCAAGCCACATTATCACTCCAATACCGAAAAATGTGAGATATCTCACGGTAAATTGGATTATATAAAAATCTCATTTTCACAAACTCGCCTGAACCCCTTCGCCTTTAATATCAAAGGGAGTGTGCTGATGGTAACTTTGTTTATTTCTTCATAATATTTTGATATTTTTTCTCCCGTATTTTTTTCAAGTATTGATGATAAGAAGTATTTTTGTCAGCATCAATAGATATGGAAACCTGGTTAGTTCTGATCTCAAAATAATATTCACCACTATCACCATTGAAACCCATATCTTCAAGATCATCCCTAATACCATCCCCAACATTATATTGAGGGCATAACCATCGCTCTTCAAACACCAATGGCAGGTCTGCTTTGATCGGGCATGTTGAACGTATCTCAAATACTCTGAACATTGTGTTAAACATTATTTTTTCATCAAACCACTGTTCTGTAGCTATAGCATATTCAAGAGATCCAATCTGATACTGATGTTTTCCAGGAAGGAACTCATATGCAAAATTTAGTGGAACCGTAAAAGAGAAGTGTTTCCCCGGTTCAATTATATTCCAACCATTCCGTAGATCATCGCCAAAATCACAGGAGCGTCCTAAATAATCGAGCTTAATATCATTTGTTGTAATCAAAAAAGAAGAACCACACATCAAACTGAAGGCTATTCCTGTCTCAGTGGGTAAACTATGCCCATTGATAAAGTAGTTCTTATTACTTTTATTATGGAATGTTATGGTGACTAATATATTACTGCTTGCCTGCCTC
This sequence comes from Buttiauxella sp. S19-1, assembly GCF_022134725.1. Taxonomy (NCBI): domain Bacteria; kingdom Pseudomonadati; phylum Pseudomonadota; class Gammaproteobacteria; order Enterobacterales; family Enterobacteriaceae; genus Buttiauxella; species Buttiauxella sp. S19-1. The sequence continues at coordinate 308 of NZ_JAHWLU010000162.1, read as the reverse complement.
ACCTTAAGTGAAACATCTATAGCGCGTACTTTTTGGCTCTGTTTATTTTCTGCTTCGCCAATATCATAGTTAGGATAGAGATCAGCAATTGTAGCACCAGATTGCTTTCCCATGAGCCTTTCATATGCTGAAGACTCATTTAATGGATAAACCATTGGGTCGGCCGTGAAGGCTTTTTTACCCCAGTAAATTTCTCCGTAGCCATATTTCATAACTATGACACCCACAGCATTAGCACAGGTTATTGACATATTAAAGAGAAGTAAAAAGAGAAACACTACGATCCCTTTATTCGGCCTCAATTAAAC
>NZ_JAHWLU010000161.1:0-8257 GCF_022134725.1 Buttiauxella sp. S19-1 | reverse complement strand
TTCTTGGTGGTGATCAAACCTAAAACCACCTGCTGATGACCCGGACGCACAAAGCGCAGCGGTGCAAAGTCGCCCGAACGATCATTGTCGTATTCAAGGAAGAACGCATCGACGTTCACGCTGCCAAACAGCACTTGCGCAACTGGCTCGTAACCCCCTTCTGAAATCCACGTTGAACGGAAATTACCGCGACAAACGTGCAGGCCGATGGTCAAATCGTCCGGTTTGCCTTCCAGCGCTTTATTCAGCACTTGCGCATAAATCTGTGCGAGTTGGTCTGGATCATCACCGCGAGCGCGGATTTCTGCACGCTGGGCGTCGGAACATAAATAGGCCCACACGGTGTCATCAAGTTGCAGATAGCGGCAGCCTGCGGCGTAAAACGCCTGAATTGCATCACGCCATGTGGTGGCGAGATCGTCAAAATACTCTTTTAAATCAGGATATACCGTACTGTCGATGGCATTGCGGCCACCACGGAAGTGCAGCACGCTCGGGCTTGGAATGGTCATTTTCGGCACTGCGTTACCGCTGATGCTTTTCAGATAGCGGAAATCTTCCAGCATCGGATGCGAACCAAAACCCAGTTTACCGATGACGCGCACGCTGTGCGCTTTGGTTTGCACGCCGTTGAACTGAATGCCCTGCTCAGATTCATAACGCTCCACACCTTGCAGACCGTCAAAAAAGTCAAAATGCCACCAGGCGCGGCGGAACTCGCCATCCGTCACCACATGCAGGCCACAAGCGCATTGCTGCTCAACTGATGCGCGGATGGCGTCATCTTCCACTTTACGCAACTGAGTGGCGTCAATCTCACCGGCAGCAAATGCCTGACGGGCGTTTTTGATGGTGGCTGGGCGTAAGAAGCTACCGACAATGTCGGCACGGAATGGCGCGCGATGTGGCAAAGAGTGTGGCATGTGATTTCTCCGCTGACCTGGCTAACTAATTTAGCGAGGTGATAATTCATGGTTTGAACATTTAGCCATCTGGACGGCCATATTATGTAACGGAGAATGGCAGATGCGCGACTTGAGGACAAACGAAGATCTTTCATGGTTATTGAAAATAATTCATGTTGTTAACCCAGTGTGAAGTGTAAGTTGATCTGCGTCACAGTTTGCCGTTAAATATGATGTCCTGTTTTTGAGCCTCCTGATTATGATTGTTCGTCCGCAGCAACACTGGTTATTCCGCTTATTTGTCTGGCATGGTTCGGTTCTACAAAAAATCTATTCGCGCCTGCTGCTGAATGTCGCGTTGTCGATCAGCGTGATTTTCTTTCTACCGTGGTATGAAACGCTCGGCATAAAACTCACCATCGCGCCCTTCAGTATTCTCGGCGTGGCGATAGCGATATTTTTGGGTTTCAGAAATAGCGTCTGTTATGCCCGCTTTAACGAAGCCCGTACGCTGTGGGGGCAACTGGCGATTACTCAGCGCTCATTATTACGCGAGATCAAAGGCCTGCTGGGCAACCATGAAAACCAGGTCACGGAGTTTGTGAATTTGCAGATTGCGTTTAGCCATGCTCTGCGGCTGACATTGCGTAAACGCCCGCCTGAAGAAACACTGAAAAAATTCCTCACCAATGATGACTTACAATGGGTGATACAAAGCCACGCACCTTGTAATCGCGTATTGCTGTTGATGGGAGACTGGTTAGCCGATAAGCGCAAACAAGGCTTAATTTCCGACGTGGTGTGGAGCGCTTTGAATCATCATCTTAACGATCTTTCGGCGGTAGCCGGAGGTTGTGAGCGCATCGCCGGTACGCCAATCCCGTTCGCCTACACGCTGATTCTGCATCGCACTGTGTATCTGTTTTGTATCATGCTGCCGTTTGCACTGGTCACCGACCTGCACTACATGACACCATTTTTGTCGGTGTTTATTTCCTACACCTTTATTTCGCTCGACACGCTGGCAGAAGAACTGGAGGAACCGTTTGGCACCGAAGACAATGACCTGCCGCTGGATGCCATCTGCAACACCATTGAGCGGGATTTACACGATATGGATGAGAATGAGCATCTGCCCGAGAAGTTGCGCCCAAATCGCCATTATCGGCTTAGCTAACAATACCCGTCATACTTCGAGTTGATGATGCGTTGGCTATGTTCGCTCACCCAATTCACTTAGTTGACTAAGCTCATCGGGATTCGCTCTCTTGCCGCCTTTCCTCAACTCGAATTATTTAGGGTATAGGTAGATTAGATTTGGCCCACAAAATCACGTTTGCCTAACGGCACGCCCGCCTGGCGCAGGATGTCGTAGGCGGTGGTGAAGTGGAAATAGAAGTTTGGTGTGGCAAATTTATACACGTAGTTGCGCGCGGTGAAACGCAGTTCGTGTTCGCGCGCCATCACCACAATTTGGCGCTCGTCATCACCATCGAGTTGCGCATCGCTAATCCCTTTCATGAACGCGATGGTGGCTTCGATACGCGCCTGAAGCTGCGCAATCGTGGTTTCGTTATCTTCCATAACTGGCGCTTCAACGCGGCCGAGGCGTGCAACGGCACGTTTTGCCATATCGGTGGTGATTTGCACCTGGCGCACCAGCGGATACATGTCTTCTGCAAGTGCCGCCGTAAGCAGGCTCTCTTCCGATTTGCCGTTCTCTTTCGCCCACTGGGCGGCCTTCTCAAGGATGGCCGACAAATTGGTTAAACCAAGAATGAACTGCGCATTAGTTTCACTGTAAATCGACATTGTGACTTCCTTTAGACATGACAAAGTGATGGCAAGATTACACTCACTTCTCGCCTCACGGATAGCGAATTCCGCGCTCAGGCGAAGCTAAATCCTTCATCTGCCCAACCGGTAATCCCACCAATCATTATTTTCACCGGACGCCCCAGGCGCGCTAATTTTAGCGCCGCGCGGTCTGCTCCGTTGCAATGCGGCCCGGCGCAATAAACCACAAACAAGGTATCTGCCGGCCACTGCGCCATGCGCTCAGCTGATATTTCACGATGCGGCAAATGTAGCGCTCCAGCAATGTGGCGACGGGCATAAGCTTCAGGGCTGCCGACAACATGCAGCAGCACAAAATCCATATCCCCTTCTTTCATCGCGCTGTGTACATCATCGCAATCAGTTTCAAGGTTCAGGCGCTGAAGAAAATGAGCGGCGGCAATTTCTGGGGCGGCAGCGGGAAAATCAGTAACGTGACTCATAAAACCTCCTCGTAGTGGTGAGATCTCACTATAGAGCGCAGCGTGTAGCTTGACGTATGGCAGAAATGACAGATAACGTGAAGATCATGACAATCGTTCGGGATACACCTTTGCAAAACCCTCTTGTTGTTGCACTAGCGTATGACGGCCTGTGCACCTTTGAATTTGGTGTAGCAGTGGAAGTGTTTGGCCTGCCGCGTCCGGAAATGGGCGATAACTGGTATCGATTTGCGGTGGCGGGTATTGAACCTGGTGAACTCAGAGCGACCGGTGGTATACGCATGGCAGTGGATGGTGGGCTTTCTCTGCTGGAGCAAGCCGGAACCATTATTGTACCTGGCTGGCGCGGTGCCGACGCACCGGTTCCCGAAGAACTCTGCACAGCATTACGTGCGGCACATTCGCGTGGCGCACGGATTATGTCGATTTGTTCCGGTGTGTTTGTGCTGGCAGCCAGCGGTTTGCTCAATGGATTACAGGCCTCAACGCACTGGCGTTATACCGAAAAGCTGCAACAACGTTATCCTGATATTCAGGTGATGCCGGATGTGTTGTATATCGATAATGGCTCGGTGCTGACATCCGCTGGCAGTGCCGCAGGCATTGATTTGAGTTTGCATCTGGTGCGGCGTGATTACGGCCAGTTTGCCGCCAACAGCGTGGCGCGCAGGCTTGTCGTGCCGCCACATCGCGTCGGCGGCCAGGCGCAGTTTATCGAACAACCGATACCTGCTGCTTATGAAAGCCAGCGCCTCAGCCCGCTATTTGATTTTTTGCAAAGTCATCTTGCCGATGAGCATACCGTTGAGTCACTGGCGGCGTTTATCGGCATGAGCCCGAGAACTTTTTTGCGCCGTTTTGCCGCGACTACCGGCACCACACCCTCACGCTGGTTGCTGAACATGCGCCTGACACGCTGCCGTGATTTACTGGAAAGCAGCACGTTGTCCATCGACGACATTGCTGAGCGTGTCGGCTTTGGCAGTGCCGCCACATTGCGCCATCATTTCCGCGCTAAGCTGTCGACCACTCCCGCGGCATACCGCAAAGCATTTACTTCAGGTAACGAAAAAATGATTACTTGACGCTAAACAACGTGATAGAGATAACGGCATTATTTTATTAGTTCAGCAGATGAATTTATCTGGAGTAGATATGCGTAAATTGAATGTGTGGTTTTTTTCTGCGGCCCTGATGGCCGGTTCTTTACCTATGGCGTTGACAGCTCAGGCAGCAGATGCTCCGGTTACAACTCCTGCTGCAGAGGCTCCGGTTGCGGCCCCTGCACCACAAAACTCTTATGAAATCACCGAGTTCCATGCCGATTATAAGCCATTCAAAATTGGCGACATCGTACCGGATCTGTACCGTACTAAACCCTATCAGATTGATGCCTGGAAAATCAGAAACCTGCCAGCCCCGGAAGCGGGTAGCCACTGGACGTACATGGGCGGCAACTACGTGTTGATTAGCGACGCGGAAGGGAAAATTTTACGCGCTATGAAAGGTGAGATTTTTTATCAGCACTAAGTAACCGCAGAACAAACCGAGACTGATGCTAAACCTTTTCGTAGGTCGGATAAGCGCTAGCGCCATCCGACAACACCTGTCTAGTGACCCCGGTAATCCACCGGGGTTTTATTTTATCCGGCAGGCAATAGTTTAAGCACTGCGCATGGTTTTAATCTTCGAGTAACCGTACTCAAAAATCATGTCAGTGGTACACATAAAGACAATCACATCGCCCGACCCGCACTCTTCCAGAGTTTCGTTTAACTCCGTATCAAACTCTTTTGACAACTGCGGCATCAGCATCTGCATATCGCCTGGATAGTCCTCATCTTCGTCTGCTGGCATATCTTCAATTTTTGAACCGCGCACCACATAAACCAACACGTTTTTGTCGTTGAACACGATTGGCGCACGCAGATGCTTGCCCGTAGGATGCTTAGCCATGTTTTTTACCCTTTTGCTAATAGCCGAAATTTGGCGCTATCCTCGCAAAAGATGAGGAGAAAAGACAGTCTCAGTGTGACTTTCCCGCTTCCCCCACTCGCCAAATTCTCTCGGCATAGCGCCCGACAAGCGCCAGTGAGATGGCCAGTAACAGAAAGAAAATCACCTTATTGGTGCCGTCCCAGAACAGTTCGAAATAGCGCGTGTAAAGATTAATCCCGAGGAAGGTTAACCCAAAACCTCGCAGCATGCCGTCGTCGGTTTTCAGGCTAATCCAGATACACGCCAGTGCCGCGAGCGCAAACAGCAGCGACCAGTGCAGCAGTTCAATTTGGCGCACGCTCTGCCAGATATCGAAGTCGTAATTGCCAAAGATCGACAAAATCCATAACGCGATAAACAGATACAACAAGCCCATCGCTTTGCTGGTGTTCAATAAATTACGCTGCTGTAAGGGCTTTTGCAGCAGATAGCAGGCGGCAAGTAATACGCCACCAAACAACACAAAACGAATCGGGTAATTCATACCCAGCCAGTAAGCGCCCCATCCTGACGCGTAACCTGTAGATGTCCCAAAATAGCTACCCAACGACAACAGGAAGAACAGCCAGATCAACCCCGAACGGCTCAGGTAGCCAATCACGGCGTAAATCGCACAGCCCAGTAAAAATAGCGGCGCAACGTTCCCGCTACCGTTATCCAACGCCATACCCACTTGTGACAACGTGAGTGCAGTGAATAAAACGCCGAGGAACATGATCGCTTCGTTGCTGTAGCGCTTTTCTGGCGTGTGTTTCTGGCGACGAAAGCCCCAGAAGTAACAAGCCGTGGCAATTAGCGCCAGAATAATGGCACGGGTGGCATAGCCAAAATCAAACAGTAGCGCCATTAAATACTCATCGGCGACCAGGCTTCCAATGGCGATAATCGCGCAAGCCAATGCAATCCAGAAGGCGTAACGGCTTAACCGTTGCCAGTCAAAAAGTTGCGGCGAGAGATGTTGTTGCAGCCGCTGCTGCTCTGCCTCGTCAATAACCCCCTCCTGACGCCAGCCGTCCAGAGTACGCAGGACGATTTTTTGCTGTTTGCGTGTCACTTTCATATTGGTTTTCCTTGCCAGATTATTGACATCACGTTAACGCATTTTGTCGTAATCTATGAGATGCACAATTTCCGATTCATTCATTTTAGTCTGAGGATCAACCGATGCAGGACTGGAACCCCGCTCTTTATTTGCAGTTTGCAGCCGAACGTACCCGCCCAGCCGCGGAATTAGCCGCGCGTATTCAGCACCCTGAGGCGCAACACGTTTCTGATTTGGGCTGCGGCCCCGGTAACAGCACTGCGTTGTTGCATAAGGCCTTCCCACAGGCGACGATAACGGGCATTGATAATTCTCCGGCGATGCTTGAAAAGGCACGAACCGCACTGCCTGATTGCCAGTTTGAAAATGCTGATGTGGCGCACTGGCAGCCCACAATAAAACAAGATGTGATTTATGCGAATGCGTCTTTGCAGTGGTTAAGTGACCATGCTCAGTTGTTCCCGCACCTGGCGGCACAACTGGCGGATAACGGGGTTTTAGCGGTACAGATGCCGGATAACTGGCAAGAGCCGACACACACCTTGATGCGCCAGGTGGCGGCTGAACTAGGGTACGGAGATTCCGGACGTGAGGCGTTGTTATCCGCCCAACAATATTACGATTTGCTGGCGCAATCAGGTTGCAGCGTGGATATCTGGCGCACCACCTATTTCCACGTCATGCCGTCTGCGCAAGCAATTATTGCCTGGCTCAGTTCGACCGGTTTGCGTCCGTACCTCGCCAAACTCGATAACATTCAGCAGCAGGTATTTCTCGAGCGTTACCACGCGCTTTTACAGCAAGCCTATCCGCCACAACACGATGGCAATGTGCTGATGTTGTTCCCACGGCTGTTTATTGTGGCGCGCAAAACAGGCGGTATCGCGCTTTCGTAGGTCGGAAAAGCGCAGCATCTTCCGACAAAACTGGCGTGAATGGTGGATGACGTTAGCGCCTCCCGCCATTTGCACTATTTTGTGGAAGCCGTCTGTGGCTGAAACCAGCGGCCACGCAAGGTGTCATACGCCCAGTTGTAAATCACGCTATACGGCAAGAAGAACAGGAAGAAACCAATCTCGACCATAAACGCCTGCAGCAATGAAATGTTGAGCATCCAGGCGGCGAGCGGCAGGCCAATCAAAATAAAGCCTCCTTCAAAGCCCAGCGAGTGGGCGATGCGCAGCGGCAGCCGACGCTTTTCCCCGACCGGGAAAAACTTATCGAACCCTGCGTTATAAATCATGTTCCACACCATAGCGACGGTAGACAGCATGATGGCCAGCGCCCCCATCTGGAATAAGGGTTTGTTCAGGATCCACGCCGCCAGCGGCGCACAAATCGCAATGGCGATAACTTCAAAACCCACCGCATGCACGACGCGCTCGGCAAATGTTCTTTTTTGAGACTGCATAAAACTCACTCCAGATAAATCAAGCAATATGGCTATGCGGCGTATTATCATCGCTATTACTGATAGACTGAAGTTAGTAACCATCGATAAAAGCGATAGATAATGAAATATTCTCCCGAATCCCTGGAAGCCTTTTTGCAGGCAGTCGAAACCGGATCGTTTTCTGCAGCGGCACGTAAGCTCAAGAAAAGCCAGTCGACGGTGAGTGCTGCGATTGCCAATCTGGAAGCAGATTTAGGGGTGACGCTGTTTGATCGCCAGAGTCGCCAGCCGGTTTTGACTGACCAGGGGAAGCATATTTTGCCGTACATCCAGTCAATTATGGCGGCCAGCGAGCGGCTGAATGAAGTCTCGGTACGCCTGGCGGGCGATGTCGAACCGCGTCTGAGTTTCGTGCTGTCTGATGTCTGGCAAACCGCACACCACGAGTCAATCCTGCAACGTTTTTCGCAACGCTTTCCGGATATCGAGTTTGAATGTTTGATTGCCGAGGATGAAGACGTTATCGACCTGATTCAGATTGGCCGCGCCCACGTTGGCGTATTGCGTGTGCAGCCACGTTATCCGGTGGATGTGACGGTGGCACGTTTGCAGGTCGGTGCTGAGATGGCGATTTTTATTC
>NZ_JAHWLU010000160.1:0-8431 GCF_022134725.1 Buttiauxella sp. S19-1 | reverse complement strand
TTTATCTTCATCTTCACTTTCATCTTCACTTTCATCTTCCGTTCCCTCAGACAGATGAAGGCGGACCCCCTTAATATTATATTGGTCTCTTAATGACAGCAGCCCCTCCTCTGTCTGCAGACTTCCCGACTCCCGCCCTCCAGGCATAATCATGCCACCAATAAGATAATATTCAGTGCGGGTAGCCCCAGCGGCTCTCATATCGCTGTCTATGTTATCAAGCATATCCTCAGGCTCTGCCAGACCAGAATAATGACTGAGTCCAAGTATCTGACTGTTATTGAGGGTCCATCCATAGGCGCATACAGCGATACAAGGACCAAGTCCACGGGTGCCCAGACTTTTATGTCGGCCAGAAATATTAGTAATAATTTTCGTTTCATCCATATCGACATCTTCAACATCGTCAAAAACAACATCTTCATTTTCAGGTAACTGCTGAATATGCCGATCTTCAAACAACGATGCATATTCTCTTTCGAGTGCCCGATAAGGTTCACGATCTGCATCAGTAATATGCTCAGGCTCAACCAATTCATGTGCACCGGTGTCTGAGCCTGAGGGCTCAGACGTCTCCATAAATTCATATTGACTGCCAGTGGCCATCGCCCCCGCCAGTCTCATCTGAAATTCGGTATCATCTGCCACCGGGATTGCAGACTGAGACGCTGACGAGGCTGTTTCATACGTATCCTGCATCATCGATGGCACAAAACGTGCCCTACAGGGGCACGAACTGGTACTGTCGAGCGTACCTGCCATTTTACGGCCGTGGATAGTATCATTCGCGATCCCGCCCGCAATCATATACATCCCGGGATGCTGGCCACAGGTCACCCGGTCACGTTCGCAGGCAATCCCTTTTCCAAACAACCGATGATCGCTTGCACCGTCTACAATTTTACCGCCACAGGTAGTCATGTCCCCCTGCACCAGATAGTAACCTTTTGCCATATCAGTTGTTCCTTCCGTTGAAGAGCATCAGCTGCAGAGCACGCCAGCTCGTGCAGGATCCAAGGAAATCAGCCCGGACAACAGTAAGTCCAGTTCAGGCTGAAGACGGGTTTTATCCGCCTCGCTGCGCCCGGCCTTACCCCGCAACAGTTTGAGCCTGCGGGCTTTAACTTCGAACATCAGCTCAGGTGTCCACTGTTCAAGGGTGAGCGCCCGTGCGCTGTCGTTGAGTTCACCCAGCAGGTGCAGTGCCATTTCATTTTTACCGTACTGTTCACTCACACGGGCCATCAGCAGACGCATCAGCCAGCGTTCACGGGGAGAGGTATAACCCGGCTGAGCCTGTAGCCAGTTAAGTGCGGCTTCAATACCTTCGCTGTCTGCTTTCGCCAGCACTTCAGGCTCAAGCTTCAGCACTTCATCATTGCCAGCAGCCACCGCTGACACCGGTTCATCTTTCCAGCCGGGTATGTCGTCCAGCACAGTTTCATTGATCCAGTTAAGTGTCACTTCATCGGCAAAGGCTGTACCGTCACTGAACGCCAGCACTTCCAGCCCCGGGAGTCGGGCCAGCAAACCTTTCAGGTCACGGCAGAGGATATCCGCCCGCACACTGTCGTTATCGAGCTTCACCAGTGCCTGCCAGGCGTACCACTGCACGTCCAGCCACAGGTGGTTAACGCCCTGCGCCAGTAAAGTATCTGAATGCTCCAGCAATTCAGACCAGCTTTTCTGCAGGTACAGGCGTTTGAGGTGCGCCTTGTTATCTGGTTTGGGTGGCACCAGGCGGGTGCGCCCTGACGCATCCAGTGGCGGGAGTTCGGTCAGCGTGTCCCAGCGGACACTTTTCAGCAAATGATGTCCGGCCAGCCAGCCTCCGGGTTGATCACGCAGATATTTCGCCAGCACTTTCGCCTGTTCAAGCAAATCACGCCCCGATGTGACGGTGTTCATCACCGGCGCTGACGACGCCATTGACGTCAACGGGGTATGCTCTTCCCTGCTGGTCTGGGGTACCAGACTGTTGGCCCCCCCACTCTGTACCAGCCGGTTATCCAGGGCCTGATACAATCCAGCCAGTTCTGGCCGGGCTTCCACATCAAATGTCCGGAACGTCTCTTCCGCCAGTAACAGGGCCGCGGTGATACGCTGCATAACAGACATATCGACTTCAGGATACAGAGACAGGCTGTCAGTCATACGGCTGCTCCCAAGCCATTCCAGAGCCGCTTTACGGCTACGACTGCGCTGAGGATGTAACCGGGTTCCGAACCGCGCCAGCATCGCGGCCATCAGCTCCAGTCCCTGAGCCAGTCCGGTTTCACCGTCCTGATGCAGACGCGCCCAGACGTAGAAGGTGATGATACGTAAATCTTTACAGGTGCCGGTCAATAGCTTTTCTGCCAGCTGGCAAATCAGGCCGGTATCAATCCCCGAGAGCTTGTTGACCTCTTCGCGAATACGCTGGAAATCATCGTCATAGCCCGGATCCTCTCCCGCAGGCTCGCTGCCGTCTACTGGGGTAAGCCAGCTTGCCCAGTCGGCACTGCGCGCCCTGGCCTGAGCCAGGGCGGCTTTTTCATCTGTGCCGCAGGTCTGGAGTACATCCTGTAATGTGGTCATTATTCCACTCCGTCCATGACTGAGTTATCAGGGCTAGCCATCGCCTGTGCTGTCGCCACGGCATCGACACTGAATATTTGTTCCGGCAGGCTAAAATCACGTAAATCCAGCAAGGCCAGAGGCCCTTTGCCCAACTGTGAGCGCAAAACCCACTGGAGGGTACGTCCATCAGAGGCAGAGAAGCTCATCATCCACTGACTGCGATCAATTTGCTGACGCTTGCCCTGATCCAGCCAGCGAATGAAGCCCCAGGTCCCACTGTAATCTCCGAACAGGCGTGCGCCGGCACTGGTTGAAGTCCAGGTCAGCATCGTTCCCGGTTTGAAGGTATCCCCCGGCCAGCGGAAAGACTGCCAGTCAGTCATCTGATTGAAGTAACGCAGCTGCTGCCCGTCGATAATCAGCTGAGTCTCTACCACCTGCGCTGCCGGGCGAGCCTGCAACTCAAAACTTATCCCCTGGCTGCCATCGGTAAACAAAATATCCGACAGCTGGCTCAACTGGTTAACAGCCCGCAGGAAGGCAGGATTAAATGTCAGGCCCTGGCTGTGTGCGTTGTCCGGTACCCACTGGCTGCCTTCTTTGTGAAGCACCCCGTTGAGTTCAGTCGCCAGGAACCTGTCAATGCGTCCACTGTCTTTACGGAGAAACTCAGCCAGCATGGGCAGAGACGCGTCGCTTTTGCTCGCCGCAAACGGGAAGCGACCATCAAAGGCGGTATGCCAGTTCGCCACCACTGAACGGCTCCAGCGGTCGTTAAGGCTGGCGGCTGACGGTTGCAGTACCGTTTCCCAGGCCTGCGTCAGCGGCTGAACAAACAGGGTGTTGCCAAAACCACTCCACTCTTCCCCCAGGCTTGCAGCCACGAGGCTACCGTACTGCTGGGTATCAGTCAGATCCACGCTTTTGCCCTGGAATACCGTCTGAGCCAGGGTTTGCATCATCTCCTGCGGATCAGAGGCACCCGCCACCTGCTGAAGACGCAGACGCACACGGGTGATACGGGTCAGGTATGTCTGCAGGCTCAGCGTGCTGTCAGCGGACATCACATTGTTGGCTTTGTTCTTCCCCATCAGCGCCAGCAAGGGGCCAAAGGTGTCATCCAGCGGCCCCTGCGGACCGGCTGCACTCTGATCGATAGCGGGCTTATCCTGGCTGCCGACTAGTTCTTTCGCTGATTTAAGGATGGAATCAGACAGTCCCTCGCTCTGCTGGCCAGTCTGCCCCTGCCAGGCCAGCGTATTCATCAGGGCAATCAGCGGAGACTGGCGCACATCACTCATCAGCGTCAGCTGGTCGGTCACATCGGCAATGTTGTTCGCCGGGTTGAGTCGCAGGCTGTTAAGGAAGCTCAGCCAACTGCCGGCGAAATCAGTGAAGTAACGTTGGGTCAGACGGGCTTTCAGCGCTTCCGGCGACAGGTCTTCGGAGACGGCTTTGCGGCTGTCGCTGAGCACCCAGTCAATTTCATCGCGTCTGGAGCTGACCGCCTTCTCGATAGCCTGCTGTATCCCCCCTTCCCAGGCCTGACGGGTGAACATCCCCGGGACCACCTCTTCGGTGGAGAACAGACGTCGGGCATCGGTGCCACTGGTCATGTCTTCCAGAGACACATCAGCAAAGTTACGGCGCACCGATTTGAGCATATTTTCATACAGCGTCCCTTCCGCATTGCGTCGGCCAATCTGCTGCAACAGTACCTGACGGCTCTGGCTAACCAGAGATGCATCCGGGGTAATTTTCCACTGCGGCTGCTGTGGCAGCTCAGTCATATAGAAAGCCCACAGGTCCGGGGACAGGCTCTGCCACAGGCCGGTGGAGATACCTGCGCGAGTTGGCTGTACATCCTTCATGGTCTGCGCGTAGAACGCTCCATCCACTTTGTCAGGGTGTGACATCATCAGCCAGGCTTTCAACTGGTCATAACCGGGTTTTGCCAGCTGTATACGCTGGTCGCTGTTTGGTGCCGAATTGGTCAGGGTGGTGAGCTTTTGGGTCAGTGCGGTACTTGCCGGGTCACGGATCAGACGATTGTTTGCCACCCCATACCACGGGAGCATGGCGTGAAACAGCTGCGTGTTATGATCGAGACCAAAACGCTGATACCAGGGCGCCCCTTCCTGGACATGATGCTGCAGGCGACCAGCATCGTTTCGCAGTTCATGCAGTGCCGTCAGTTGATAATCAGAAATGGAAGGATGCTCCACCAGGTTGCGTGCTTTTTCCGCCACAGAAGAAATCTGTCCGTAGTTCAGTGCAAAGGAGACCAACAGGCCTGCTCCCCAGAGACCGGCTGTCGCCATGAGGCACCATGCCAGCGTCATCTCCCAGGCCATACCCACGCTGCGGCCACGTACCCGGGTGCAGTCCGCGGTGATGCCCTGCCAGATCGCAGGGAACGTCAGCGCGTGCTGATGTAAAGCCGACGTGGCCTCTTCGCCCGCGTCCTTTGCTGTCTCTTCTGTGGGAAGCTCAGATGTATTGACCAGGCTGAACATCAGTCCCCGTAAGGGAACCCGCTGCTGTGAACTGTACAACCACGGAGTCAGGCGGGCCATCCAGCGCGCACTTCCCCCCTGTTCAAGCTGTTGGGCCAGACGCAGCAGAAAATCATACTGCGGTTTCTCAGCAATCTGCGACATACCCTGCTCACGCAGTTGCGGCAGAAGTTCATCGAGTTGCGTTGCTACCGTTTCAGGCATCGCCCGCATCGGTAACGCTATCCCGACAGACTGCGATTTACGCTCCATCTGCGACCATTGACTGCCGCACAACTGCCACATCCACACAGGTGTTGAATAGCGTAACGCTTCGCTGATTTTCTCCAGTCCGCGCAGATCACTGTCGCTTTTGCCCGGAGTGAGTTTCTGGTCTTCACCCAGTACCCGGACGATACCATCCAGTGGGCGGCCACGACGCAGTTTACGCAGCGCGGCATATTTCACCGTATCAATCTCGGTGGCCAGACTGCCACCGTAAATTAGAACGGTACGCTCCCCTTCCAGCCACTGACTTTTTTGCAGGCCGGGAACCAGCTGCTCAATTTCTGTTTCATCACCCACGACTAACAGGAGGCGAATTTTGTGGCGCCAGAAGTTGCCATAGCGTTTGTGCAGATGACGTCTGATGCCATCACACAGCATAGCCTCAGGGGGCTGAGTGTCTTTCTCACGTCTGCGTTTCTTCTTCTCGTCATCACCGCGGGTTGACTCAACGATGGCCTCGAATTCCTTGCTACCGGAATGACGAACAACAATCAGAAGCAATATTGCTCCGACCAGAAAGCTCCCTGTCAGACAGCCACCCGCAATGAGCCAGTGAGTCTGCTGTTCAGTGCCTGCTGAAAGACCGGCTACGTCTGGATATTTCCAGACGATAAATGTCATAGCACCCAGTAAAAGCAGGAAAAAGACGACGACAGCAAGATATCGACCTTCCGTTTCCTTTGGTAATAAAGCAGATAACCTCACGAATCTATCTCCTGTCGGGAAGCCGTCGGGGTGACGAGTGTGCTCCACAGCACATCCTGTGTGGTGTCTCCACAGATAATCATCTGTGGAGACTGTGTTAGTTGGGTTATTTCAGTCGCAGCGGCAATGGCAAGCCAGGGGGCAGCTGCCCCAGCGTGGCCCATAGTGCTGTCGAGGTTAATAACAGCATCACCTTCAACTGCTTTCGCGGGCGGTTTATTCTGATGAATAACCACTTCCGCATGCTGCTGATCGTTGAGCCCGGACAGCCAGAGATGTCTGACGATGCCATCTTTGACCGGAACGTTGTAGGCGGCCATCCGCATGCCGAATTCAAGCTCTCTGGCTGGAGAGGGATCCGGACGGTGTAGTAATGCCAGAGGAGAAACTGATTCCTGCGTCAGCCTGTTACCAAAGAGCAATGCAACTGCTACCTCAGCACTGTTGTCTACATGAACTGGCGCAACCTGAAGTGCTACCACCAACAACATGGCGTTATCTTTAAAGTGATTATTGAGCCAGTTATCAACAATTCCGGGGCCGGAACCTTTGATGTATTCAACAGGAAGTGCTATTCCGCTTTCTTCCCAGGTCTCTCCCCATAACTGGATCACTTCGCTATGCGGAACAGTTGATGAAATATCAAAAGCCAGCGTCAAAGAGGCTTTGTCAGAGCACGATGTCAGATGCAAAGCCAGGTTTTCAGTTAACTGGTCGAATAAAAGCGATATTAATGATGAGGGGGTTTCATCTGGACTTACTGCTATCCTGCTCATCCTGCGACCTTCTGTTCCCTGCCAGTCGGTTTGTGCAGCAATGATGCTCGCATTACTGAGAATTTTAGTGACCACTTCGTCCTGATGCTCAGCCGGATAACCGGTAATAAAAGACACATTTAATATCTGAAGTGCCCGACGGCTACGACGCGTTTCACTGATTATCCACGCCTCCCGACGTTTATCGTATCCATTTGCTTTCATATCCTTCAGCATCCAGATTGCGAATCGACCGCCGGCAAAAACAATCCAGAATGCAACAGGTACGCCCAGCGCAATTAACCAAAAATAATGATTATCAACATACCGACCAAAGATCCGCATCAAAATAACACTGCCAGCCAGCATTATTGCCAACGCAATGAACCAGCGGGAAATTTTTGGAGAAACGGGTCTGATATATCTTTGGGGGAGATTTTTTAGTGAATGCACAATTCTTAAGCTCAATTTTCTGGGGTGAAAACCATTAGATCAAGGGTATCTATTGAATTCCCATGATTCATTTTTTTTGCACGATTCGAAGTTGTTTTCATCTGATGGATCAAATTCAGAGGTGACTTCTTTGAGATGCCCATTAGATAGATTTATGAACCCCCCAAGATTGTTACTAATATAAGCAACATCTCCTGATTTTAGATAATTTACTTCGAAGACTCCGTCGCTGAGGCCCTGTTCATACTTCTTATAATCATTCGCAACATCCAATAATATAACATTAGTATCCTGAGGATTACTTTCATTAAATTTTTTCGGTTTACCCCATATGATGATTTTAGTACCATCACATTTGACACTATAACCATTGATTACACTGTCTAACTTTATATCTTTAACATCAGAGTTAAATTCAATGCTAACTGTATCATTCCCTTTTAATTTAACATTCATGGCATGTACATGGGAAGTCAATAAAAATAATGAAGTTAATGCGGCAATCATTTTCATATAATTAAACCATCAAGATTTTTGCAATTCGTGTTGTTTGTTTCCGTCTATGCTCTTCGCCGGTATATGCGCCATTAAGTACTGACGCCCCCTCAACTTTAGCCACAGGTGCAGAAGACATAGCGAAGTAGCTAACACTAAGAAAAGACATTACAAATATTTTTATTTATACGTGGACTTGTCATGGTTATTTAATATCGTATCATTCTCTTTATTGCCTAGACCTATTTCCATGCTTTCAAGAGTCTTTAGCACATATGGGATCCGACCACTATCTGGGGCAAGACTACCAGAGCCACAAAGTGCAATATAGGTAGAATCTTGAACTAAGCAAAAGCTAATCACCCCCCCTGCATTTTTATAGGTATCCTTATCATCCTTAGTAAGGTTCCCATCAAAAACAACATATCCCTTAGCATTCTTTGCTTTGATATTATATAACGTCAATAGCTTGTAAGGCCCATCTTTATTTGAAGGAATTATATCAAATTTTTTGTTGTTAACTTTAATCCATAAAGATTTACTTCTCGAATAAACAATTCGTTCATTTATACTTCTGTCATATCCGTTACTGTAGACAGTGTCGGACGATAAACAGACCCAACTATTGACCGGAAATCTGTCAGTGGAATCATTATATTCTTTGTTAGTTTTGTTTTCGGA
>NZ_JAHWLU010000159.1:0-8454 GCF_022134725.1 Buttiauxella sp. S19-1 | reverse complement strand
GTCGAAGCTCTTTGTAGTAGAGGCTGAAGCACCAAAGCCAATCAGTAACATTGCCGTGATTAACATAATCTTTTTCATTTCATTTTCCATTTTACAAATCAGGATGACGGCGCGGTTTTAATGCGTTCATCTGCCAAGACAAACAGCTGTTCAGGTGTCAGACCTCTGTTAACCGGATCGTTCGTTAGCCTGGTGACTTCGGTTGCAAGGCGACTCATGTTGCTTTCAGTACGGTATTCCGGGTGTGTTGTTAGGAAGCTATTCAACGCCAGCTTTACGCGCTGTTCAGCAGCTGCAGTGTCTCTCTTTTGCTGCTCATATTCCGCCCTGCTGAGTACCCATCCCAGCCGATACATACAGGCATCAAACGCATCATCATTATCGGAAGACATGCGTAAGGCCGTGCCGGTATTAATCCCCAGCGCCATCCCATTCCATGCCGGTGAGCGGGTACGTCCAGGATTAATGATTTGCATGTTGACCTGAGCATTAGCGTTTCCTTTGCATTCAGCCTCATCAATTTTGAGTGCGCGCTTACGCTCGTCCTCAGTTTTGTATTTCGCGGAGTACCACTGCGCGCACCCGGTAAGCAGGGAAGATGCAACAACCAAAAGCACTAATTTTTTCATTTTTAATTCTCTTTTTCGGGGCTGATTCCAGCTCTTGTTGGTGAATTTCTCATTAAAAAGGGAAGCCCGCCGGGATGCTCGAAAAAATAAATCTAATAATAAATATTGCGAATTTCGGGACAGTCATATGACCGGATATAACCTCGGCACAAGAAAAAATCATGAAAATGCCCAAGCTGCTTATCACTGTTCTAATACTTACTTCTGGCGCAGCTAATGCACGAGGTTTTTTCAGCATCTATCGCAATACGACTTACGTAACCAACGTCGGAAACGCTCCCCCATACCAGCGTATTTGTTAATACGACCTATCCGGTGACCATGTAGAACGCGTCGAGCACAGTAAGATACCTAGATGGATAGAAAACGCAGTGGTCGAGATGGCCCTCAGAAAAAACGGATTCAGTTTCGACAAAACATCGATAGAACCCGAAGATATTTCGGCATAACATCGCCCCCCCCTATCTAAATGACATTGACTATTATTGACCAATGCAGGAAGTGATAAACCATATTCATGCGGAATATAATTGGTTTAGTGGATATGAATATTTACCCTTCACATACTGTGCTGGATAATGTTGTTGAATAATTCACAAATCCGCACTGTAAAAACCATTCCGGGCGCAAGAGTGCCTCATTTAAATGAGGACAAGACATGTACGAAGCAACCTTGTTAGCAATTCTTATCTCGGTGCTGTTATGGCGGTGCATGCCACCACTTACCGCGCCTCAACTGATCACGCCGGAAGGGTTCATCATGCCAGAGCCAGAAGACGAGCCCAAAGAGTGGGAAGCGTCGGTGTGCTTCAAAAAAGGCGGAGTAGATGCGCCAGATCCTGATCCTGGTATTGAGGACGCCGCCAACATGCTGGGGCAAATCGGCCAGGAAGCCATGGACTTCTACAAAATGGCGTATGAGGAAGGTACCGCGCGGCAGGAGGGTATCGACGAAGCGACAAAATATGTCGTCGGCAACATGCTTGAAATGTCCGACGCAGCAAAACAGCGTAGTGAGCAGCTATGGGGCCGGTACGTAAACAAATACATGCCGGTGTCGGATAAGCTGATTTCTGATGCGATGAGCTTGGACAGCGCCGCCAATCAGGCTGCAGCTGCAGCAGAAGCTAAAGCTGACGTTTCGACGGCCACAGCGCAACAGCAGGCGGCTACGTCCAGACAGCAGCAGGCAATGGGTGTTGACCCTACCAGCGGCCGTTATCAGGCAATAGAAACGCAGGCTGATACACAGGCGGCATTGAATGCGGCCAATGCGCAGAACATGGCGCGCACGCAGAAGCAGGAAGAAGCCGTAAAGATGCGATCTGGTGTGTCACAACTGGGTATGCAAGAGGCAGGACTCGCAGGGCAGCAGGCCGGACAAGCCGGGCAGCTGGCTACGTCTGCTATCGGTACCGCGTTGGGTGCGAATCAGAGCTTTTATCAGAACGTTGGCCTGATGGGTACCGGCTACGGTTTGGGGATGCAGGGTTATACCAGCAAGGGCAACATGTTGCTCAATCAGTACCAGGCGGAACTCGCGGCCGCGCAAATGGAGAATGCAAGCAACGCGGCCAATACTGCAGGGGCCGCAGCTGGTCTTGGTAAACTTATCGGTGGCGGGCTGGCATTTTTCTCATCCGGTGATGTGAAAAAAGACAAAAATCCATGGATGGCGTACTCGGTACGTTAAGCGGTCGCAATACTGAATTGTGGGGATATAAAGACGGCATGACCATAATGCAGCAACAGATGTAAACGCAGTTACACCAGGAACGTTTGATTCATATTTAATCAAATTTTCTAAGTCAAAAGCACCAGAAAATCTATACCATTAGAGGAACTTAGACGCGTTATTGACGACCTCAAAGCGCCACTGCTCGGGCATTCCCGCGGCCCACCCGAGCAGTGGACAAAACGGAGGATGCGTATGGACAAGACCTTGCCTAAGACGTGCGAAGAGCTAAGGGATTCTACCTCTCAAACGGACTCAATAGAGTCCCCGGAAGTGGGCGCCCTCGACCTGCCCTTCTGGATAAGTTATCGAAACGGGTACAAGGAAGAGGTTTGGTGGCGCTCGTTGCAAGAAACCTCGACTCAGCAGGTGACGCCAGAGAAACCTTCCGGCATGAAATCCTCGGACACTACGAGCTCAATACCTTTGCTCCAGGATACCTGCGAGACGCCAGAACAACCTTCCGATACTACTGACTCGATATCTCTACTCCAGAGGATAAAGCTGTTCTTCGTAAGGTAAGCAATCATTGTCGTGGCTGTATGCAATATCAAACAAAGGTAATAACCGGGTAGTCAAAAACTAGTAACCAGACTCAGTGGATGATGATGAAAACCAGGAAAAGAAAAGCGCTACAAGTAACACCAGATCGGATGTGGCAGGCACTAGAGAAAGCGCTACGGTTGTTTGCATCGAAGCAATACCAGCAGATGAGGATGAATGGAGAGTTGAACCAGTATCTGGACAATCGACTGGCAGAAGTGATCGAAGAACTAAGTGAAAGGAGTCAAGCAGCGATAACACAACCTATTCCAGAAAGTGGCCTAGGAAGATTTCACCATCTGGAAGGACAGATCTTTGCTTTGATGCGGTTACGAAATGTAATAAGACAGATACGTGACCAGCAGGCAGCACCAAATACTCTCAGGACTCCACCGAAACCAGAGCGGCCATCAATGGTGGGGTTATTGGATTTACCGACATTCGTCACCCGCGGAAGCAAGCCGCTGGAGCCTGGTAGTGAGGAGTATTACGAAAAGATACAGAAGGATATTCAGAGCTCTACATGGGAACTGGAACGTCAGCATAAAGAAACAGCCCGCTTACTAAAAAAGCCCTGGAAATTTTCCGACATGAAATCCTTGGTCACTTCACGCTTAACACGTTCACTCCAGAAAGTACGGGCGCTTTTAAGCAGATAGATGAAATATGCAGTATAGGGCGATTGGGATTGTGTGAGCATGGCTGCCAGCAACTCACAGCCTAGCAGAGATTCGAGGTTGGAGAGGTTACTTGTCGTGAGATAAGTGTATCTGCATTAAGAATCCGAACGGTAAGATTACTTGATTGGGGGTAATCGAGAGATCGTGTGCTGTGTGAGGTTAATCTTACTAGGAAACCAATCGGTGCTGATATCGCCCCCCCACACAGCCACCATAATTATTCGGCTGTTATTGGTTCTTTCCCCACCAATACTCAATACCACCACGCAAAAGCATGAACAGAAACGTATGCAATGTCCAATGACGCCATGAGAGACAGTAAATTGATTATGTAAATCAACCCAACACAGCAGGAGGTTTGCCCAAATGAGCGATCGGTATTCAGTCGATATACTTGGCTGGGAGATCATAGCAACTCCATTACCACAAGGTATAGGTGTTAAGCGGCACCTAAACGTTCAACAACGAGCCATTACGGCTATGAGTGCACACAGTAAAACACCACACGGCTACGCGGAATACTACGCAACTCTACGCGCCGCAGAGAATACCGCTGCTAGGCTAAGTTTGATTCTCTCAACCAGAGGGAAGCGCTCCTATGACGCCGCCGCGAGAGCCGCTACAGCCCATTACATGGACTTAGCGATGAATATGCCAGAGAGCTACCAGCGTCACTGTCTGATTAATTCCTCATTGTTTTATCCAAAGCGGAGCTCAGCGGCTGACCGTGATGAACTGAGCACAATAACTGCAACTATTACTGATACGATAGAACGGTATCGCCGCGATGGGCTTAGCAGCAACATGGAAAGAGCTGCTATGGGTGTGATTGCTTCAATTGAATCAGGGCAATTCACTGATGACATTTATCACATTTTTGCTAATGAGGCCGCTGGGTTAATTGCAGATCACTACCGCCCAGGACTTCCACTGGAGGCCCCACAGATTATTGCGGCGCGGTCTATCTGGCACAACACTCCGGCAGCTTTCCCTATTACCATGTTGATTATTCAGAGGGCGAAAATGTATCGCCCGGAGACTGACGAGAAAGGGAACATTACCGAATTGAATCCACTTACTCAGCCAAGAGACTGCCAATTGTATTAAAAAATTTATACGGAGATTGCGGGACTGGTGAAGGTTGAACCCTATTTTCCAGAGTTAAGGTGTGCTGTTCGATATCCTGAATGACCATATAGGTGCCACCGTCCTATGTGGATGTCTTTATCGTATGATAGTGCTGGGTTTCATCAACCGGCCATTGCACGAAGATTGCGAGCTACAGCTCACTGGCCCCCTATTGTAGGTGAGAAATATCATGCATTTAGAATCTGCACTGTAAGGGCTAAGGTCACCAGCGGAAGGATAGAAAATGTCAAAAACGAGAATGACTTTTGCTTTTAGCTATACTTTTAGCTATACGAATGAAAAAACAAAAACATAAAATCTTTAATACACATTAAGTTAAACAACACATTCAAATCCTCTCGTGGACCAGAATACTTTGACAAGTCAAGGGGTTAATCGAAAGATTAGCCCCTTTTCTTTATCTGCAATACTTCCGGCAACCAGGGTCACTTAATATAGGAATCCAGCACTTTCAATATCACCTCAAGATCTTCCTCACGCTTCACCTCGTCACTCTCATGAACAATGTGTTCAGCAAGATGACCTTTGATCACCTCTCGCATTAAACCGTTAACTGCGCCACGTATAGCCGCAATCTGTTGTAGGACGGCGGCGCATTCATGCGGTTCATCAAGCATTTTTTTTAGTGCTACAACCTGGCCCTGAATTTTATTTGTACGTGCTTTAAGTTTTTGTTTATCCCGGATGGTATGCGACATACAAAGGCCTCAATAAGTGAAGTACAGATAAGATTGTATCATTGCCAATCTACTGGGGGGTAGTATTCGGTACTGGGGGGGAGTAGAATCGCAGCGCTTATAATAAATGACTAAGAAACATTCTCATGAACGATTTCTCAACACTGATTCAGCAAGGTAACGCCTGGTTTTTCATCCCCAGCGCGATTTTACTAGGCGCATTACATGGCCTTGAACCCGGTCATTCCAAAACTATGATGGCGGCTTTCATCATTGCGATTAAAGGGAGTATCAAGCAGGCTGTGATGCTGGGAGTGGCAGCGACCGTTTCGCACACCGCTATCGTCTGGCTAATCGCGTTTGGTGGGATGTATCTCAGCAAGCAGTTTACCGCTGATTTTGTTGAACCATGGTTACAGTTAATCTCCGCGTTTATTATTCTGGGAACAGCAATCTGGATGTTCTGGCGCACCTGGAAAGGAGAACAACTCTGGAAACTTGAGCAACAGACAGAGCATCACTCGCATGATGAATCCAGAATCATCAATACGGGTCACGGGCGCGTTGAGCTTTCAATTTTTGAGGAAAATCAGCCCCCGCAATGGCGTTTACGCACGTTGTCTGGCAACAAATGGCAAGCGAATGAGGTTTCACTGACAACTCATCGTGGTGCAGGAACATTTTCGCAAGTGTTCGATTTTGTTGATAAAGGCGACTTCTTAGAATCTAAGCACCCTATCCCTGAGCCCCACAACTTTACTGTTCGCCTGTCTTTAGGTCATCAAGGCCATGTGCATGATTACAACGTCGCGTTTCATGAACACGATCATTCAGCACTGGAAGGCCTGGATGTGGGCTCTAAAGAGTATCAGGACGCGCACGAACTGGCCCATGCGAACGACATTAAACGCCGCTTTACCGGCCAGGAAGTGACAAACTGGCAAATATTATTATTCGGACTCACTGGCGGCTTAATTCCCTGCCCTGCTGCTATTACCGTGCTACTTATTTGTATCCAGTTAAAGGCATTCACTCTGGGAGCGGCAATGGTGGTCTGTTTCAGTATTGGCCTTGCGTTAACTCTGGTCACTGTAGGTGTTGCCGCTGCGGTGAGCGTGCAACAAGCAACGAAACGCTGGAGCGGTTTTAGCACCATAGCCAGAAGAGCGCCTTATTTCTCAAGCGCCCTGATAGCAATGGTTGGCCTGTATATGGGCATACACGGTTACGCCGGGATCACAAACTGATGTTGATCGGGAAAAACGTTTTGCTCGCCACAACGCTTTTCCACTTACCTGAAGGACGTTGTCTAATGCCAGCTATGCCCTATTTGACCATCCGCAAATCTGACCAACGCGTGGTATAGCGCGGCGAAAGCATCGCTCTTTTCATTTTCCACGGTTGCTCAATTCCTTGCCCTGCAAAATAGAGCGCTCCTTTACCTGCCTTCTTATTAATACTGTCTATCGCCTGCATCAGTGCTTCGCTATTGACCCTTGGCGGGTTTTCATCGAACAGATTG
Organism: Buttiauxella sp. S19-1; assembly: GCF_022134725.1. NCBI lineage: Bacteria > Pseudomonadati > Pseudomonadota > Gammaproteobacteria > Enterobacterales > Enterobacteriaceae > Buttiauxella > Buttiauxella sp. S19-1. Next base: position 1,519 of record NZ_JAHWLU010000159.1, on the reverse strand, counting down.
AGCTGCGCAACCCCCTGGCTAAAAAAGTCGCAGAGCATAATCCCGGCTTTTTGATAGTGATAGCCGTTTCTCCAGATAACGTTCAGGCAACGTGTAGCCGCGGCGATAATATCGCGGGTGTCCTGCGTGGGGGTTAGCAGTTTGACCGTAGCCCGGTTGCCGTAGTAGGGCTCATTGACTGAGAAAGGTGACGTTTTGACAAAAGCAGAAATGTGGCGGCAATACTGGTGCTCGGCTCTGAGTTTTTCTGCGGCGCGCACTGCATAACTGCAAATCGCCTGACGCATGTATTCGTACTCCGTCACCCGTTCACCAAACGAGCGAGAACAGATAATTTCTTGTTTCGTCGGCATAAACTCTTCAAACCCCAGACACGATTCCCCCCGTAGTTCGCGTACCGTGCGCTCAAGCACCACACTGAAATGTTTGCGGATAAAACTCGTGTCAGTCTCCGCCAATTGCAACGTATTTTTGATCCCCATCGCGTCGAGTTTTTTACTGATTCGACGGCCAACTCCCCAAACTTCATTAACCGGTAATTTCGCCATCAGTTTGCGCTGGTGTTCAACACTGGATAGGTCAACCACGCCATCCGTTTGCAGTTGCCACCGCTTAGCCGCGTAATTGGCTAGCTTAGCCAGTGTTTTTGTCTGGGCTATCCCCACACCAACAGTTAAATGCGTACGCTGTAAAAGAGTGGTACGTATTTCTCGGCCAAATTCCGCTAGATTGAGACAATGGCTTACGCCCGAAAAATCACAGAACGCTTCGTCGATAGAGTAAATCTCCACGCGTGGGCAAATTTCTTCCAGCGTCGTCATAACCCTTTCAGACATATCAGCGTACAGCTCGTAGTTGCTGCTGAAAACAATAACCCCATTTTGCCGGAAGAGCTCTCTGTGCTTAAAGTAAGCGCCCCCCATTTGTACACCACAGTTTTTGGCCTCGGCGTTACGAGCAATAACGCATCCATCGTTGTTGCTTAAAACAACCACCGGTTTACCTTTCAGATCCGGCCTGAATATGGTTTCACAACTGGCGTAAAAACTATTCACATCAACCAGGGCAAACATTATTAGCTCATCGACTTTACGATGAAAGTGACAACACCGAATACCTCAAGCGCCTCATCAGTACCGAGGTGAATAGGTTTGCAGCCACGATGGCGTGGAATTAATTGCCTGGAGGGCCGGAGTTGTAATTGCCTGACAAAAAACTCACCGTTAATCGCCGCAATCACAATATCGCCATGCGCCGCCGTTCGCGCACTGTCGACCACCAGTAAATCGCCATTAGCGATGCCGCCCTCAATCATCGAATCGTCAGAGGCCCGCATGTAATAGGTGGCAGGATGCTTCATCAGCAATTGGTAAATATCAATACTCTGTTCTGCATAATCCTGCGCCGGTGATGGAAATCCCCCCATAGTCATGCCCCCGATGTCGTTGATTGACAATAATTAAAAGAAACAAACGGAGCCATAAACCCCCACCAACACATACTGTATATAAACACAGTA
>NZ_JAHWLU010000158.1:0-8540 GCF_022134725.1 Buttiauxella sp. S19-1 | reverse complement strand
GCAACAAACAGCACCGAACCGACTGGCGGTGTAATCAAACCAATGCCGAGGTTCACCATCATGATCATACCGAAATGCACCGGATCGATGCCCAGCGAATTGGTCACCGGCAGCAAAACTGGCGTGAGGATCAGGATGATCGGCGCCATGTCCATCAAGGTGCCAATCAGCAACAGCATGACGTTGAGATACATCAGGATCACGTATTTGTTGTCAGACAGCGAAGTGAAAAATTCCGTGATACGTGACGGCAACTGCATGAAAGTCATCACCGCGCCAAACGCCGACGCAAAACCAATCAAAATCATTACGATAGAGACCGTTTTTACCGTGCGGAACATCAGCTTTGGTAACTCATTCCATTTGTAATCGCGGTAGATAAACATGGTGACGAAGAATGCCCAGACGCAAGCCACCGCCGCCGATTCTGTCGCCGTAAATACCCCCGTCAGAATCCCGCCGAGAATAATGACCACCGTCATCAAACCCCATAGCGCATCGAAGAAAATTTTCACCGCTTGTTTGAAGGGAATGCGTTCACCTTTTGGGTAACCGCGTTTATGGGCAAAGCCGAGGCACATCACCATCAGGCAGAAACCCAGCAACAATCCTGGTAAAATACCCGCGATAAACAGTGTGGCTATAGAGACCGTACCGCCTGCCGCCAGGGAGTAAATCACCGAGTTATGGCTCGGCGGGATCAAAATCGCCTGCACCGATCCGCTCGCCGTGACCGCTGCTGCATATTCGCGCGGATAACCCTTTTTCTCCATTTCCGGGATCATCACGCTACCGATGGATGCGGTATCCGCCACGGACGATCCGGAAATTGCTCCGAAGAACGTAGAAGCGACGATATTCACCAGTGACAAGCCACCACGAATAAACCCAACGAAGATATAAGCAAAGTTCACCAGGCGGCGGGCAATACCGCCTTCCGCCATAATCGCCCCGGCCAGAATGAAGAACGGTATCGCCAGCAGGGTAAATTTATTCACCCCACTGGTGATTTGAATCATGATCGCTTCCAGCGGTAAATCTATCCATAAGGCCCCGACAATGGCGCTTAGCCCAACGGCAAAGGCCACGGGCATTCCCACTGCAAGCAGCACCGCAAGTGTCGCTAATAAAATAAATGCGTCCATGTTATCCCCTGGTCTTAACCGTGATTACCCAGCAACACGATTGGGCGGTTCTCTTGAGAGCCAAACAGCAAGCGCTCGACAACAAACAGAATGAGTAAGATCGCGCCCACAGGCAGCGGGAGGTAGGTTTGGCCGGAAGTGAGGAGAGGGAATTCAGCAACTGGCTGTTCCCATAAATCGGCGCACAGGTAGAAGCTGTAATAGAACATCACCAGCGAGATAAGCAGCATCAGCAGATCAACAATGCGTGCGCAAAACGTCTGCAACGCCAGTGGCAGACGGTCTGTCAGCATATTCACTGCGATGTGCGAACCGGCGCGGTAACTCACCGCCGCGCCGATGAACGTGAAGGTCACCATGCAGATAATCGCTACCGGTTCCGGCCAGGACTCCCCACGGTTCAGGGCATAGCGCGAGAAAATGCCAATCGGAATAATCACCGTCATCACTAACAGTGAAAACCCCGCAATAATCATCGCCAGCAAATAAACCTTATCCATCAAATCTGAGTAGCGTTGGGACATAAGATCCCCTCCACGCAAGGGTTAGCGATAATAACTACTGAACTTCAGCAATAGCTTTCATCAGGTCCTGATGCTTATCACCATACTCTTTGCGCACCGGCTCAGTGGCTTTCACAAACCAGGCTTTGTCGATTTCGTGGAACTGAACGCCACCGGCTTTCATTTTTTCCAGCGCTTGTTTGTTGTAAGCATTCCACAGTTCACGCTGTTCCATTTGCGTAGCACGCGCCAGGGTAAGGATTTTTTGCTGCTGGTCAGGCGTCAGTTTGTCCCACTTCACTTTGGAATAAAGCAGCATTTCTGGGGTAATGAAGTGGCCGCTCAACGTGTAGTTTTTGGCGACCGGCATGTAGTTGTGGGCAATAAACGTCGGTGGGTTGTTTTCCGCGCCGTCGATAACGCCGGTTTGCATCCCGCTATACACTTCGCTCACGCCCATCGCCACCGAGTTTGCGCCCATGTCTTTTAGCGTTGCCAGTGCCACCGGGCTACCCTGAACGCGGATTTTCATCCCTTTAAGATCTTCAGGTTTCACCACCGGATTTTTGGTAATCAGGTTACGCGTGCCGGAGTCCATCCAGCCGAGGAACACCAGGCGGGATTTCGGGTTATTCGTCAGCTTAGCGCCAATCTCTTTACCTAAATCGCCGTCAATCACTTTGTGCATATGATCTTCATCGCGGAACACATACGGCAAGGTAAAGACTTCAACATCCGGCAGGATCGCCGCAACCGGTGCCATCGACACACGGATCATGTCGATCGCCCCCATCTGCGCCTGTTCAATCATCTGTTTTTCATCGCCCAGCACACCGCTCGGGAACACTTTGATCTCTAAATCACCATTGGTTTCTTGTTTGAGTTTTTCACCCATATGCTGCACCGCGACCACATTCGGATAACCTTCCGGATGAACGTCGGCAGCTTTAATCACCTGGGCGCAAGCCGTTTGAGCAAACAGAACGGACGCGGTAGACAGACATAAACCAGCAAAAGCAGGCAGAAAGGTCTTCTTCATTGGGTCGCTCCAGCAGAGGTAGAAATTTGAGATAAGAAGTAAAACAATGTTTTAATTTGTAGATTAAAAACTAGACTACGTGGAGAAAAGCGAGGGTGAAGCACTTCACAAAAAGTGACAAAAAATGAAATTGGGGTTCAAAGCAGATGTAAAGCGGGTTCAGAAGCCCGAAGCAAGACGCCAGGGGCTGAAGCGGTTTTATTGCCCTTTACGCAGCAAGTAGCGATAAGGCAATGATTCCACTTGTTTAGCAATAAGCTCGTGTTCCATAAAAACACAAAACCCGGGGATGTCACGCGTGGTCGCGGGGTCATCAGCAATGATAAGTAACGTTTCACCGGCCTGCATATTGCGCACGGTTTTACGCACCATCATTACAGGTTCGGGGCAGCGCAGGCCCAAAGCATCAAGAGTGTGGTCAGGATTGGCAAAAAGATCGGTCATCAGCGGTCTCGTATTTAACAAACCGCGCTAGTTTACCCCCGGCAGATTATCGCGCAAGTCACGTGAACGATTGCGCTAAAATTAACCATTGCAATGCGGGGTTAAAGCAGTATCATCGCCCCCGCTTTAAAAAAGACCAGGGTTCCCTCACCCCTTTCACTAAAAAGGCTACAAAATGACGCAGTTCAATTCTACTCAGCGCACTAAAGCGCTGTTCTGGCTATCGCTATTCCATTTGCTGGTGATTACTTCCAGTAACTATTTGGTGCAATTACCGGTCGCGGTTTTTGGTTTCCATACCACCTGGGGCGCGTTTAGCTTTCCGTTTATCTTCCTCGCAACCGACCTGACGGTACGCATTTTTGGTGCACCGCTGGCTCGACGCATTATTTTTGCCGTGATGCTGCCCGCGCTGGTGATTTCCTACGGTATTTCCGCGCTGTTTTATATGGGTACCTGGCAAGGGTTCGACGCACTTTTGCATTTCAATTTGTTCGTCGCCCGTATCGCTGTTGCCAGCTTTATGGCTTACGCATTGGGGCAGATTCTGGATGTGCACGTGTTTAACCGCCTGCGCCAGAGCCGCTACTGGTGGCTTGCGCCAACGGCATCCACGCTCTTCGGAAATATCAGCGACACACTGTCATTCTTCTTTATTGCTTTCTGGCGCAGCCCGGATGCCTTTATGGCGCAACATTGGGTAGAAATCGCCATCGTCGATTACTGCTTTAAAGTGCTAATCAGCATTGTATTCTTCCTGCCGATGTACGGCGTGCTACTGAATATGTTGTTGAAACGTTTGGCAGATAAGTCTGAAAGTTCGGCGTTGCAGCCGGGTTGACGGTGGTTGAATTATCTTGTGATAAGATGCTGAAATCAGCCGCGAAGGCTTGCTAACGTAAAGGAAGAAGTCATGGGTAATCTGGTAAAATATGTCGGTATTGGCCTGCTGGTATTAGGCCTGGCCGCTTGCGATAACAATGACAGCAAAACAGCCACTGCGAATGAAGCGGCACAAAGCAGCGCAACCGGTCAGCCCGTCAGTTTGCTGGATGGGAAAATCAGCTTTGCACTGCCTGCGGAGATGACTGACCAGAGCGGTAAGCTGGGCACTCAGTCAAACAACATGCACGTCTACTCTGATGCATCTGGTCAGAAAGCGGTGATTGTGATTGTTGGCGATGATACTTCTGAAGAGCTGTCAGCTCTGGCGAAACGTCTTGAAGATCAACAGCGTGCCCGTGACCCACAGTTGCAAGTTGTGACCAATAAATCTATCGAGATCAAAGGCCACACGCTGCAGCAGTTAGACACTATTATCTCAGCAAAAGGCCAGACAGCTTACTCGTCGGTTATCCTGGGTAAAATTGATAACCAGCTGTTAACTATGCAAATCACACTGCCTGCTGATAACCAGCAACTGGCGCAAACGGCTGCTGAAAACATCATTAACACCATCACCATTAAGTAATTATTTTCTATTACTGCTGTGATGATGACACGGCCTCCGGTTGCTCAATCGGGGGCCGTTTTTTTAACTGCCACGCCATCAGTAATGCGATACAAACCAAAGCCGCCGCGGCCAGGTAAATCACCGAAACACCCGCATACGCCATCACGAATCCCGCCAACGGCCCGGCAATCCCCAGCGATAAATCCATAAACACGGTGTAAGTTGCCAGCGCGCTGCCCTGATTTTGTTGCGGTACCATCTTCACCGCCACCACGCCAAGCGCCGGGAACACCAGCGAGAAACCCGCCCCTGTCAGGAATGTACCGGCTTTTGCCATCCACGGTTCAACCGCCAACCCCACCAGCAGCAAGCCAATAATCTCGACCGAGAAACAAATCATCGCCACGTTCAAACCGCCCATGCGGTTAATCCCATTCGGGAAAAGTAAACGCGTGCCGACGAAAGCACAGCTAAACAGCGTGAGCGCGAAGGCTGCGCCGTCCCAGCCTTTGGCATCGTAAAACAGGGTGATAAACGTGGCGATCACCCCAAAACCTGCCGATGCCAGCGCGAGCGCCATTCCGTATGGCCACACACGCCCAAGCACCGCACGAAATGGCAGTGGTTTGCCTTTACTGGCTTTCACCGCCGGACGCGGAAGCGCCAGCAGCACGGCTATCAGCGCCACTGCCATAATGATTCCCGCTAACAGTTTGAGGCCACCAAGGTGATAGAACAGCACGCCAAGCGGTGCGCCCATCGCCATCGCGCCATAAGTCACAATACCGTTCCAGGAAATCACCCGTCCAATATGCAACGACCCGACGACACCCACGCCCCAAAGCGTTGAACCGGTACCCGCAAAACTCTGCCCAATCCCTAAAATGACGCGCCCAAGGCAGAGCAACAGCAGGCTAACCAACGGCCATGCGCTACCAAACGCCGCCAGCATGTAGCTCGCACCACTCAGGAAGCAGCCGCACAAACCGAAGATAACGATTTTTTTTGGGCCAAGAATATCGGCATAACGTCCGGCATGCGGGCGGCTCAGCAGTGTGGCGAAATACTGGAGGCTAATCACCAGCCCCGCCCAAAACGCGCTGTAGCCCATCACGTCATGAACGTAACCCGGCAATACCGCGAGCGGCAGGCCAATCGTCATATAGCTGGCAAAGTTGAACATCACTACAGAGACAATCTGTAGGTTAAGACGGTAACTGCTTAATGCGGGGGTGGGTGTGAGATCAGGCATGGTCATTCACTTTTAAAACAGCGTTCCTCAGTATATACACTTCGGGTTTCACATTTCAGCACCAGTATTTCAGAGTTGCCCTGCCGTGAGAAAAAAACGAAGCGCTACACTAAGAAGATTCTCCGCGCATAGGATCTCCCGATGGTCGCTCCTGAACCCGATAAAACCGGGCTACATATTCTGCTAAAACTTGCCGCACTGGTGGTTATTCTCGCCGGGATTCATGCAGCGGCAGACATCATTGTCCAGCTCTTGCTGGCACTGTTCTTCGCCATCGTCCTAAACCCGCTGGTCACCTGGTTTATTCGCCGTGGCGTAAACCGACCCCTGGCTATTTCGATAGTGGTCTTCGTGATGTTGATTGTACTCACCATGCTGGTCGGGGTGCTGGCCGCGTCAATGAGTGAATTCATCGATATGCTGCCGAAATACAACAAGATGCTGACGCAAAAGGTGTTTGAGCTCGAAAAGATGTTGCCGTTTATGCACCTGCGATTATCGCCCGAGCGCATGTTGCAGCGCATGGATTCCGAGAAAGTGATGTCGTACGCCACAACGCTGATGACCGGGCTTTCCGGCGCGATGGCCAGCATTTTACTGCTGGTGATGACCGTGGTCTTTATGCTGTTCGAGGTGCGCCACGTTCCGTATAAACTGCGCTTCTCTCTGGCCAACCCGAAAATTCATATCGCCAGTCTGCATCGCGCACTCAAAGGTGTGACGCATTATCTGGCACTCAAAACGCTGATTAGCCTATGGACCGGGTTGATTATCTGGCTCGGGCTGGAGTTGATGGGTGTGCAATTTGCGCTGATGTGGGGCGTATTGGGCTTTTTGCTGAATTACATCCCTAATATTGGTTCGGTTATTTCCGCTATCCCGCCAATGATTCAGGCGTTTTTGTTTAACGGCACCTACGAAATGGTTATGGTCGGCTCACTGTTCCTGGCGGTGCATATGGTGTTGGGGAATATTGTCGAGCCGCGCATGATGGGCCGTGGCCTCGGGATGTCGACCTTCGTGGTCTTCCTTTCGTTACTGTTCTGGGGCTGGCTGCTCGGCCCGGTGGGCATGCTACTTTCAGTGCCGCTCACCAGCGTATGTAAAATTTTGATGGAAACCACTCAGGGCGGCAACAAGCTGGCCTTGTTACTGGGTCCTGGCCGTCCCAAAACTCGGTTACCGGGATAGGCTCAAAATTAGCCAGGTGGTAAGTTAACGTTTATTCAGGGTAAAGAAAAAGGAGTGACAGACCCATGCCAATTACGCTTGCCACCATCAAACAACCCGAGATTTACCTCAACGTGCCGAGCGTTGTGTTAAATGACCAGACCCTTCAACAACGCCGCAGCAAAATTTTGCAGGCAATGGCGCGGCAGAACCTGGATGCGCTGGTCATCTATGCCGACAAAGAACATGGCGGGAATTTTGAGTATCTGACCGGTTTCATCCCGCGCTTTGAAGAAGGTTTGTTGGTGCTGCATAAAAGCGGTGAAGCGGTGCTGGTACTCGGTAATGAAAACCTTAAGCTCGCCAGGCACTCCAGAGTTCCAGCCCGTGTGTTTCACGCTCCGTGGTTTTCATTGCCCAACCAACCGATGGACACCACGCTTTCACTGAGCGAAGTACTGCAACAGGCCGGGCTTCGCGAGCAACATCGCGTTGGCATCGCTGGCTGGAAACTGTTCACCGGAACCCACGATAACAACCCGTCACTGTTTGATATTCCGACATTTATTTTCCAGGCACTTCAGGCCGCACTCACTTCCGAATGTGAGCTGCTCAATGCCACCGGGCTGTTTATTTCACCGCGTGATGGCGCTCGTATCATCAATAACGCCAACGAAATCGCCCATTATGAATACGGCGCAAACCTGGCGTCGAGTGCAGCGCTAACGGCACTGAATGCGGTTGAATTGGGTAAAACTGAAAAGTCGATTGCGGCATTGTTGGCCGCCGACGGACAAGCTAATAACGTTGTGACTATTGCCGCAACTGGCGAGCGTTTTGCCAACGCCAATTTATATCCTGCCGATAAACAGATTCAGGCTGGCGACAAATTCTCGCTCACCGTCAGCTACAAAGGCGGTTTAACCAGCCGCGCGGCATATGTAGTGAACAACGCCAGCGAACTTGCTGAAGAAGTCCGTGATTATCTCGATGTGGTCGCCATCCCTTATTACCACGCGGTGGTCACCTGGCTGGAACATATGCGCGTCGGTGTGAAAGGCCACGAAGTCTATGAACTGATTGAAGGTGTTTTGCCGAAAAATGAATACCACTGGCACCTGAACCCTGGCCATTTAGTTGCCGATGAAGAATGGCTCTGTTCACCGATTTACCCGGCATCGGATATTCCTTTATCCAGCGGAATGTTGCTGCAAATCGACATTATCCCATCGCGCCAGGGTTACGCCGGAGCCAGTATTGAAGACACTATTGCTCTTGCCGATGAACCTTTGCGCTTGCAATTAGCCGCACTGTATCCAGAAGTTTGGCAGCGTATTCAACAGCGTCGCACCTACATTCGCGATGTATTAAATATCAAACTTCACGACGATGTGTTGCCGTTATCCAACACAGTGGGTTATTTACGACCTTACTTGTTAAATAAAGAAATGGCGTTAATTTGCCAATAACACTTTCGCCTGACAATAAAAACCTGATGGATGACGAGTTCACTCTTTATCCATCAGAATAAGAT
>NZ_JAHWLU010000157.1:0-8548 GCF_022134725.1 Buttiauxella sp. S19-1 | reverse complement strand
TGACATGGCGCAGGACTTTCTGCCCCTGCCAGAGCGTCAGGGTGACGTTTTTCTCCAGCAACGGGTCAGCCGTCTGGCGGAAAGACTTACTGGCGACGTCAGCATCGAGGACAAATGCAGCGGAGTTGTGCTGCAGCAGGCGAAAGCTCACCACCGCAAAGGTGTCCGGCTCCAGTCCTTCCACTTCCAGTGTAAAACGCAGTCCTTTTAACGACACGGCTCTCTCCCTGAGGCAAAAAAACGTTGCCGGGGAACCCGGCATGATGTCTGCGGAAGCATAATCGTGTACCGGTACGGAACTGTGACGGGGTACTAATTTATGGAAGGAAAATCGGTGGTATTAAAAATATATGATTTATATATCAGTTGGTTAATATGTTTTATGTATGTGCAGGAGAAAGGAATCAGTGGCGTGAATTAAACGCACACAACCGGAGAGATGGCTCATGCACTGACCATGATAGGCGCCAGATAATAAAAGATCCGGAAGCGGATAAAAGCGTGGCAGAGAATCAGGAGATTATTTAACGCATCACTAATCGTTGATTTATTCACATTAGTGATGCGTTAACCGGGTTATGTCGTTATTTCTCAAACATAAACAACGCCTTATCGCGCAGTAAATGGTCGTTTCCACGGCGGCGGGTAAAACCAATGCGGTCGAAATATTCGAGAATTTGCACCGCAAGTTTGCGGCCCACGCCCAGGCTGTCGCGGAAATCTGCCGCGCTGGTGGCACCTTGCGTTTGATCCAGTTCGCGGATCAAATTGGCGAAAACCTGAATCCGATCGTTACGATAATAACGATCTTTTATGATCGCCGTGACCAGCCCAAGTTGGGCGGCAAAGCGCAATAGCTGGCGCATTGCTTGTTCGTCTTGCTGAGTTTCCCGCGCTAAATCGCGTACCCACCATGGCTCATCACCAAATAACGCATCAACTTTTTGCCACACTGCCAGTTGTTCTGCAGAAAAACCCGGTTTGTGATCGGGCAGGTGCAGCCAGCCCTGGCGGCTAGCCAACAATCCTTCCTGACGCATTTTTTCTATCAGCGCCAGAACCAATGGTTCATCTTCACTCGGTAGTGCCATGCGGCGCAGGCGTTCGCGACCAGGGCCGGGTTGGTCATCATGCTGTTGATGATAACGTTCGAGAGTGTCGAGCAGTTTTTGTTTCCAGCGGGCGGCCATTTCATCGCTGAGCAAGCTGTTACCCGCGCGCAAAAAATCGGGATGGGTCAGTAATTCCTGCAATCCCTGGGTCGTCAGTTGCCGTGCCCAGGCGAAGTCAGTTAGCGTGACGGCGCTGCGCTGCAAATGAATATCGAGCGTCTGGCGGTCAGTTTCCGCATGTTTAAGTTGCTGTAACCACGCCAAAAATGCGGGCTGACGTTTACCACGGCGTGGTGCATGCAGCAGTATTGCGCGCGCACCTGCAAGCGTAACCCGAGCACTAATATCACGCAGTACCAGACGGTCGTTTTCGGCAAGCCACAGCGGGACATCTAAAACCAGTTCGGCAAGGTCATCTTCCAGTAGCGATATACGCCCGGTGACGTGGCTGGCAGCGTGGTGAATATGCAGCGGTTGCCATTGTTGTAGTGGGGCGTGGCTTTGCAACTGAACAATCACCCGCTCTACCGGTTGCAGGGGTTTTTCAGCCAGTAACCAGTCGCCGCGTTTGATATCGAGCTTTTCCGCATCGCCGCTGATATTGAGCGCGATACGCTGCCCGGCACAGGCGGTGTCAGTTTTGCTGTTTTGCGCATGCAGCCCGCGCACGCGCATCGGTTTATCGGCACCTGTTAGCCACAATGAATCGCCCACCTTCACTTCGCCACTTAACGCCGTACCGGTCACTACCAGGCCAGAACCTTTCACGGTAAAAGCGCGGTCAATGGCGAGGCGGAAGCGGTGCTGACGCGGATGTGCACGTTCGGGCAATGAAAGGAGGTGCGCACGTAGTTCGTCAATTCCGCTACCACTGGTGGCGGCGGTGACAAATAAAGTGGCATCTTGCCAGCCAAATTCACTGAGTGTTGCTAGTACGGCTTCGCGCACTTCATCAATACGCGATTCACTCACGCGGTCGGCTTTGGTTAAGGCGACAGTGAGCGACGGTTTCCCGGTTAATTGCAGGATGGCCAGATGCTCGCGTGTTTGCGCCATCACTCCATCATCGCATGCCACCACTAACAGCGCGTGATCGATGCCACCCACGCCCGCCAGCATATTGGCGAGGAATTTTTCATGTCCTGGCACATCAATAAAACCAGGAATGCGGCCATCGGGTTGCGGCCAGTAGGCGTAACCGAGGTCGATAGTCATGCCGCGTTTTTTTTCCTCTGGCAGACGGTCAGCATTCACGCCAGTTATGGCTTGCAGCAGGGTGGTTTTGCCGTGGTCAACGTGACCGGCGGTGGCAATAATCATCGGTTCAGGCTCTCCATGAAACCAGCTTCATCTTCCAGACAGCGTAAATCCAGCCATAAACGCCCATCGTTGATGCGGCCAATAATCGGTGTGGATGAATCGCGCAGGTTCTCTACCAGCGTGTTTAGCGTGGTGCCGCGGCCATCTTTTGGTGTGAAAGTCAGCGCTGAGCTGGGTAAGCGGTCAACCGGTAGCGATCCGCTGCCAATTTGCGATAAGCAAGGCTCGACGCAAACAGTAAACTGCTCGCCATATTTACCCTCAAAAGCAGGCAACAGACGCTGTGCAAGGTCTGTGATTTCACTGGCATCACGCGTTAACAGGCGTAACGTCGGCAATCTTTCAACCAGCGTTTCTGGATGTTGATACAGACGTAATGTGGCTTCCAGTGCCGCAAGTGTCATTTTATCGGCGCGCAACGCGCGTTTGAGAGGATGTTGCTGAATGCGGGCAATCAGCTCTTTTTTGCCAACGATAATGCCCGCTTGAGGACCACCAAGCAGTTTGTCGCCGGAGAAACTCACCAGGCTTACGCCTGCGGCAATTAGCTGTTGCGGCATCGGTTCTTCCGGCAAACCCCACTGGCTGAGATCAACCAGTGAACCGCTACCGAGGTCAGTCACAACAGGAATGTTCAGCTCGTTGCCTAGCTCGACAAGCTCGGCTTCGTCGACTGCTTTAGTAAAGCCCGCAATTTGGTAGTTACTGGTGTGGACTTTCATCAGTAACGCGGTGTTTTCACTGGCGGCCTGACGGTAGTCTTTCAAATGTGTGCGGTTGGTGGTGCCGACTTCGACCAGCTGGCAGCCTGCCTGGCGCATCACATCCGGGATACGGAATGCCCCACCGATTTCCACCAGTTCACCACGAGATACCACGACTTCTTCGCCACTGGCGCAGGCCGCCAGCATCAACAGCACCGCCGCCGCGTTGTTATTGACGATGCAGGCATCTTCCGCACCGGTCAGCTCGCAAAGCAGGGATGCCAGCGCTTTATCGCGATGCCCACGTTCCGCGCCGTCTAAGTCATATTCCAGCGTGACGGGAGTGCGCATCACTTGTGTCACAGCTTCAATTGCCGCTTCAGACTGCAATGCACGGCCAAGATTGGTATGCAGTACCGTGCCCGTCAGGTTAAACACTGGCTGCAATGCGCTGCGCAGGCCCGATTCAAGACGTGCCTGCACTTGTGCTGCCCAATCGTCATTCCAGTCAGGCAGTTGTTCCTGAGTGCGGATATGCTCGCGCGCGGTTTCCAGCATCGTGCGTAAGGTATTAACCACTTGAGAGTGGCCAAAATTGCGCAGCACCTCGCAAAATGAGGCATCACGTAACAGTTTGTCGATGGCAGGAAGTTGGCTGTACAAGGTGCGATGGGTAGTCATAACAAGCCGCAGAGTGGTGAAATTTCGCATTAGTTTACAGGGGGAGTTGGCCCCCTGTCATGGCGGGAGATCATGCTGTTGGCGGTTCTGTCCTGGCAAAACTTTCCCGTTCGAAAAGTTTCTCGACCAGTTTCACCAGATGTGGCCGCTCTACACACCAGCCTGGGGAAACGCGGCGGAAATTGAGATATCCCACTGCACATGCCACCGCAATGGTTGCCACACACAGGTTTTCGGCATTCAGTTTTTTATCCGCGGCGTATTGTTCGAGCAGCGTCAGGCCACGGCTAATTTTTTCCCGTTGGCGCAGCAGTTCGACTTCAGATTGCTGTTCGATTGGGCGCTGGCGTTCGCGTACTGAAACCAGAGCGGCATCCATGATGCCATCGGCAAGGGCCTCCATTTGGCGCATTTGTAATGCAGCTTGAGGCTCACGCGGGATAAGAGTTGGGGCAATATTCAACAGCTCGAGGTATTCCGCAATCACCGGGGAGTCGAACCAGTATTCGCCCTCGTCGGTGACCAGCGCAGGCACTTTGCCCAGCGGATTGTAATGGGGCGTGGTGCTTTCGGATGTCCACGGGTTGTCGTTTACGAATTCAAAAGTGATGCCTTTTTCCAGCAGTATCACCGATATTTTGCGCACATACGGGCTGGTGTAATTACCGATAAGTTTCATTACATCGTCCATTTTTAATCGACAAACGGTAAGTATGGATCAGGATGCATGAAAAAGTAGTGAAGAGTCGCCTGCCGCTGCGCTGTAATTTTATAACAAAATGAAATGAACGCTTTCGCGATGACTGCCCTGGAGAGCAGTAGGAAAATTTCGATGAAGATATTTTGTGACTAATGTCACATATAAATAACAAAGTGATAATCGAGAAATGTGATTTTAATCACACATACGGGTCAATTCAGCGCAAAAAATAGCTGCTGTGTTTTTTTTACACATCAATTATGTGATCAAGATCTCCTGATCATGCTTCGTTACACCCAGTGATGAGTGATCTATATCACATAAAATCCCGTGTACTGGACAGCTTAACGATTCAGTGCCAGATTCGCCTCACTTAGAGCATCTGGCAGCACTGCTTGCCACCACATTAACAATAAACCTCGGGCTGCTTTTTCAGCACGTGAACACAATAAGGGGTGTGCGTATGTCATCCGATATCAAGATCAGAGTGCAAAGCTTTGGTCGTTTCCTGAGTAACATGGTAATGCCAAACATCGGCGCATTTATCGCCTGGGGTATTATCACGGCGTTATTTATTCCAACTGGTTGGTTGCCAAGCGAGACACTGGCGAAACTGGTTGGCCCGATGATTACTTACCTGCTGCCGTTGCTCATCGGTTTTACCGGTGGTCGCTTAATCGGTGGCGACCGTGGTGGTGTGGTCGGTGCGATAACCACTATGGGTGTTATCGTCGGTGCGGATATGCCGATGTTCCTCGGTGCAATGATTGCCGGTCCTCTGGGTGGTTGGGCAATTAAACATTTTGACGCATGGGTTGATGGCAAGATCAAATCCGGCTTTGAAATGCTGGTGAACAACTTCTCCGCTGGCATCATCGGTATGATTCTGGCGATTCTGGCGTTCATGGGTATCGGCCCTGCGGTTGAAGTCCTGTCCAAAATTCTGGCGGCGGGCGTTAACTTCATGGTTGTCCATGACATGCTGCCGCTGGCGTCTATCTTCGTAGAACCTGCGAAAATCCTGTTCCTGAACAACGCAATCAACCACGGTATCTTCTCGCCGCTGGGTATTCAGCAGTCCCACGAGCTGGGCAAATCAATCTTCTTCCTGATTGAAGCAAACCCTGGCCCTGGTATGGGCGTGCTGATGGCGTACATGTTCTTCGGTCGCGGTAATGCTAAGCAGTCTGCGGGCGGCGCGGCAATCATCCACTTCCTGGGCGGTATCCACGAAATTTACTTCCCATATGTGCTGATGAACCCACGTCTGATCCTCGCCGTTATTCTCGGCGGTATGACTGGCGTGTTTACGCTGACTATTCTGAACGGCGGCCTGGTTTCTCCGGCATCTCCGGGTTCAATACTCGCGATTCTGGCGATGACGCCAAAAGGTGCTTACTTCGCTAACATCGCGGCAATCGTTGCGGCAACCGCCGTGTCCTTCGTGGTTTCTGCCATCTTGCTGAAAACAAGCAAGGTTAAAGAAGAAGACGACATCGAAGCAGCGGCTCGCCGTGTGGAAGAGATGAAAGCTGAATCCAAAGGTGGCGCTACGCCACTGGCGGTCGGTGCTGGTCTGTCTAACGACCTCAGCCACGTACGTAAAATCATCGTAGCGTGCGATGCAGGCATGGGTTCAAGTGCGATGGGTGCGGGTGTGCTGCGTAAGAAAGTCAGCGATGCGGGCCTGAAAAATATCTCTGTAACTAACTGTGCAATCAACAGTTTGCCGGATGACGTTGACCTGGTGATTACGCACCGTGACCTGACCGAACGTGCGATGCGCCAGGTTCCACAGGCACAGCATATTTCCCTGACTAACTTCCTCGACAGCAGCCTGTACTCCAACCTGACCGAGCGTCTGGTGGCCTCTCATAACCTGAGCGAGAAAGAAGTTAAGGTGATGAGCAGCCTGGAAGACAGCTTTGTGCCAAGCGAAGAAGGGTTGTTCCGCCTTGGTGCCGGTAACGTGTTCCTTGGCCTGACTGCGACAACCAAAGAAGAAGCGATTCGCTTTGCCGGTGAGCAACTGGTGAACGGCGGTTACGTACAGCCTGAATATGTTGATGCGATGTTTGAACGTGAAAAACTGACCCCAACTTATCTGGGCGAAGGCATTGCCGTTCCGCACGGTACGGTTGAAGCGAAAGACCGCGTCCTGAAAACTGGCGTTGTGTTCTGCCAGTATCCGCATGGTGTTCACTTCGGTGAAGAACCTGATGATATTGCCCGCCTGGTTATCGGTATTGCCGCTCGCAATAACGAACACATCCAGGTTATCACCAGCCTGACCAACGCGCTGGATGATGAGTCAGTGATTGAGCGCCTGGCGAACACCACCAGTGTTCAGGAAGTGCTCGACCTGCTGGCAGGTAAGAAGTAGCAGTGGTGGTGTGGGTGGCTCCGGTCGCCCTCACCCCGGCCCTCTCCCCCAGGAGAGGGTGAATACCGATCTAGTTCCCTCTCCCTCAGGAGAGGGTGAATACCGATCTAGTCCCCTCTCCCTCAGGGAGAGGGTTAGGGTGAGGGTGGTCAGCACCGCATACCTCCTCACCCGAACCCTCTCGGGTGATTCAAATTTAAGAAGGTGAACGACATGAAAGCATTACATTTTGGCGCAGGTAATATCGGACGTGGCTTTATCGGCAAACTGCTGGCAGATGCCGGTATCCAACTGACCTTTGCGGACGTCAACCAAACCGTTCTTGATGCGCTGAACGCGCGCCATAGCTACCAGGTTCACGTGGTGGGCGAGCAAAAGCAAATCGATACCGTTTCTAATGTGAATGCCGTCAGCAGCATCGGTGACGAGGTCGTCACGCTGATTGCAGAAGTTGACCTGGTCACCACGGCTGTTGGACCAGTCGTGCTGGAACGTATCGCGCCAGCAGTGGCAAAAGGGCTGGTTCTGCGTCGCACCAATGGTAATGAAAAACCACTGAACATTATCGCTTGCGAGAATATGGTGCGTGGCACCAGCCAGCTTAAAGCGCATGTGATGAAGGCGCTTTCTGAGGATGATCAAGCCTGGGTTGAGCAGCATGTTGGCTTCGTGGATTCCGCGGTTGACCGCATCGTGCCTCCTTCTGAATCTGCCACTAACGATCCGCTTGAAGTCACAGTTGAAACATTCAGCGAATGGATTGTTGATAAAACTCAGTTCAAAGGTGACCTGCCAAACATTCCTGGCATGGAACTTACTGATAATCTGATGGCGTTTGTTGAGCGTAAACTCTTCACGCTGAATACCGGCCATGCTATAACCGCGTACCTTGGTCAGCTTGCGGGTCTCCAGACCATTCGCGATGCGATTCTCGATGAGAAAATCCGTGCGGTGGTGAAAGGCGCAATGGATGAAAGTGGTGCGGTGCTGATCAAGCGTTATGGCTTTGATGCAGACAAGCATGCGGCCTATATCCAGAAAATCCTCGGTCGTTTCGAAAACCCGTATCTGAAAGATGATGTGGAACGCGTTGGCCGCCAGCCACTGCGTAAATTAAGCGCGGGCGACCGACTGATTAAACCGTTATTGGGCACTATCGAATACGGTTTACCGCACCAATTCCTGGTTAAAGGTATTGCCGCGGCGATGCATTATCGCAGCGAGCAAGATCCACAAGCGCAGGAACTGGAACAGTTACTGGCAGAAAAAGGCCCACAAGCAGCGCTGGCTGAAATCTCTGGCCTTGATGCTAACAGCGATGTTGTTGCTGAAGCGGTGAATGCTTATAACGGCAAATAGTGATGCAAAGCGGGTGCAGTAGACGCTGCACCCAATAATACTTTTAGTGATGTAGGCAAAGATGGAAGAAACCCAGGCCTTTGAAAACCGTGTGCTTGAGCGTCTTAATGCCGGCAAAACCGTACGCAGCCTGCTGATTGCTGCTGTCGAGCTTCTCACCGAAGCGGTTAATATCCTGGTGATTCAGGTCTTCCGTAAAGACGACTATGCGGTGAAATATGCCGTTGAACCGTTGCTGGAAGGGGATGGCCCGTTAGGGGAGCTTTCTGTACGCCTCAAACTCATCTAC
>NZ_JAHWLU010000156.1:0-8604 GCF_022134725.1 Buttiauxella sp. S19-1 | reverse complement strand
CACGCCAGATTAACTCGTTTAACCAGACGCCCCCGCCCCCCCCTTCCAGCGCCTGAGGATGCTCTTTCAATAATCTATGCAGGCACTGGCGCGGCGACAACACCCCAACAGCCAAATAAGCCGACAGACGGCTGGTGCCGTCGATGGCGGGAAAATCTCGCTGTTGCGCGTAATCCACGACCGACTGGCGGCAAAACAGGCGCAACTGGTTAATCGCCTGTTTTTCACCACAGGGGAAAAGATTCGGGTCAATGGGCTGGCACGGGTAATCAAATACGGTGAGTTTTTGTGGTTCATGCATAGTGGTTTTGCGCACTTGCGGCGCTGAAACACATTCAGGCAGACCTTCATTAAGGCGTTTGATAAATGCTCTGCTAAACGGCGTAAACACTTTGTACATCTCGTGATTACCCGTCGTCACACTACCTGGCGGCAATAAAACGCTGTCAACAAAACCCTGGCAAACCACGCCTGGGGATAACACCTTTTCTACTGCTGCATCGCGCTGGCGCTCATTCAGCTCGTATTGATAGTTATAAAAAAACGCGTCCACCTTCTGCGTTTCACAGAAGTTTTGCAGGAAACCGACGCAGTCATCAAAACCATCAGCTTGCCGAACAAACAGCTCAATTCCCCTTTCCGCAAGCGCGGCATGCAAGCTTTGCAAATGCTGCCAGATGAATTCAGCCTGACGAGGCGACATCTCATGTTTACGCCATTGCAGCGGAGTGGCGATAAATATGCCAATCACTCGGGCACCAGGGTCACGGCAGGCCGCTGCCAACGCCAGGTTATCGTTCACCCGTAAATCATTGCGAAACCAGACCAAATGCGTGGTCATACAACTCCATGATTAATTGCCCAAACGTAAGCGTAACGTTTCAGGATAAGGCTCAAAGTAGCGCTGCTGCGCCAGATAAGCGTCAGGATATTCTGCCATATAGTGTTTTAACAAGGTGATGGGTGCCAGTAAAGGCTGGGTTCCCTGGCGATATCTGTCGATAAGCCCTGATAGCTCCTGGCGCTGGCGCGAATTTAACTGGCGGCGGAAATATCCCTGAACGTGCATCAGCACATTAGTGTGGTTACGACGTGTCGCCTGATGGGCAAGCAAATCCATCAAGCGCTGACGGTATTCAATGAAAAAAGCATCCAGTGAATCCCAGCTTTCTATATCGGCAACAAAGCGCCCCAGTTCGCGGTATTGCGGCTGAGAATGAGCGAGGAGCAATAATTTGTATCGGCTATGAAAACCAATGAGTCCGCCTCGTGTCAGACCAGACTGGCGTAAAATATTAAGTTCATTAAGTGTATAAATGCGCTCGACAAAGTTCTCGCGAATTGCCGGATCGTACAAACGCCCATCTTCTTCAACCGGAAGCCACGGCAATTGTCGTTTCAGTTCCGCGGTAAATATCCCGGTGCCACTTTTTCGGTTATTACTTCCCTCGGGGTCGTAAACTCTTACCCGTTCCATGCCACAGCTTGGAGATTTAGCACAAACAATATAACCGCACAGATGATCGAGACTGGCTACACGACGTGTGGAAAATTGTTGCATCGCCAGGGTTAAATCCCCTTCGTGATGATTGCTAAAGCGCAAGGCTACTTGCCCCTCATCTAGTTTGACTAGCCGCAAAGCAGGCCTTGGTGTCGGTAAACCAATCGCCATTTCAGGGCATACAGGTTCGAAATGCACCCACGGCGCTAATTCATTGACGGCAAATGCCAGCCGTTTATGCCCGCCATCAAAGCGGACATTTTCCCCGAGTAAACAAGCGCTGATGCCAATGGGAATTTTATCGCTCATGACGTACTCCTTTGAATGTGTCCCGTTAAGTGTAGCAAGCCCAACAGATAATCTTTGCTGCATCGGGATGACTTCTCTTACCATCTCACTACAACCAGAATTATTTTTTAAAGGATAACTCTATGACAAGCCAACGTATTTTAAACAAAGCTAATGTTTTCCCGCCCTTTGACTCATTAATACTACGAGAATTTGAAGCTCAGTTCATAAGATATATTAACAACCCTTTTGGATTGGGATTGTAGCGTTTTAACACAGCAACAACTTGCGTATATATTGACTATATTCAGCCACCCTTTATCGGTATAAATAATTAAAGTTATCCCCATTCCGGTCGTTAATAGCCACTAATGAATTTATAATTAACCCGGAAGGTTACAGCATGTTTAACTCCATCCGCAGTAGGGTTTTAGTTGCGACTACATTAATTGTCGTCGGCGCATTATGTGTAAATACCTCTATTAATTATCTAATTAGCCATTCGGCAAACAATAATTCAATCAATAGTACGCTTACCGCCCTGGCGCAGAGTCACTCGGCAACCGTGAATCAGTGGACTGAAACCAAAGTCGCACAAATTAGTTCTCTGACACCCCATGTCAGCGATACCGATCCGGTTCCACTGTTAACCCTGGTTGCCACTTCAGGGAATTTTATTAATGTGGATATTGGTTATCCGGACAAACGAGATATTTCCTCCGATGCGTCGGGTATTCCTGAAGGTTACGATCCCACTTCTCGTCCGTGGTATATCCAGGCTGCTCAAGCGAAAAAGCCCATTGTGACGAATCCTTATCAGGATGCCGGTACGCGAAAACTTATTGTCACCGTGGCAGCTCCGCGTATTGAAAACGGAGAACTACTGGGTGTGGTGGAAGGCGACATCAATATGGATGCGGTGATAGCCAACGTTCGGGCTATTCATCCAACCGCAGGCAGCTTCGGCATGTTGATGGATGCTAATGGGACGATCATCGCGCACCCGGACGAATCGCTCACCCTCAAACCCCTGTCCGGTATCGCACAGGCACTCAGCCTGCCAGAGTTGCTGAATTCTTCAGTACCGATTCAGGCTGATGTTTTGGGACGCCCAACCTTTATGATTGCCATGCCGGTTAAAAGCACCAACTGGTACATCGTTGTGGCGATGGATAAAGCAGAGGCAACCGCAAGCATGCGTTCACTGCTCTGGACTTCAACTGTCTCTATGTTCGTACTAATTGCGCTCGCCGCACTGATCGTCAGCTTTATCACTAAACGCAGCCTTGGCCCGCTGATCCGCATTCGCGAGGCAATGGATTCCATCGCTCAGGGTACGGAGGACTTAACCCAGCGCTTAGCGGTAGACGGCAAAGATGAAGTGGCACAGATTGCCAGCGCGTTTAACCGGTTTGTCGACAAACTCGCGGTGGTGATGAAATCTATTCGTAGCAGCAGCGAGTCGGTGCGCATTGCTTCCGAGGAAATATCCTCCGGGAATATCGATCTTTCTGCACGGACAGAATCTGCCGCCGCAAGCCTGCAAGAAACCTCAGCGGCACTAGAACAGATCGCCTCAACAGTCGCGCACTCTGCCAGTTCATCTCATGAAGCAAACAAGGCCGTTCTTTCTGCCGCTGAGGTGGCACGTCGTGGTGGTAACTCAGTACGCGAAGTGATTCAGACCATGAACACCATAGAAGCTGCCTCCGAGAAGATCGGCAATATTATCGGCGTCATTGATGGCATTGCGTTCCAGACAAATATTCTGGCACTCAATGCCTCGGTAGAGGCCGCTCGCGCAGGTGAACAAGGAAGAGGATTCGCGGTTGTGGCAAATGAAGTACGAAACCTGGCAAGTCGTAGTGCGCAGGCAGCTAAAGAGATAAGAGTGCTTATTGACTCGACAGTGACGAGTGTGTCATCGGGTGCAAAGCAGGTTCACCATACCGGTAATACCATGCAGGAAATTGTCACCAGTGTTTCTTCAGTCACGACGATGATGGCGGAGATTAACCAGGCTGCGGATGAGCAAATGAAAGGCATTGCAGAGATCAATACTGCGGTAGCGCAACTCGATACCATGGTGCAGCAGAACGCCGCCCTGGTTGAGGAATCAACCACCGCTTCGGCGGCACTCCAGGATCAGGCAAGTGAACTGACTCTTGCGGTGAATCAGTTCCGTCTGTAAGGCGGCAGGAAAAACCCGGCTTCGGCTCCCCAGTAAACTCAGAGCAAAAAAAAGGCTACCCGATTCGGTAGCCTTTATATTTGGGGATTTAGCAGGGGTCGCGGGCGCTAACCCGACCAAAACCACTTACATCATCGGTGTTGCCAAACGCACCAGGCTGATCAACGGTTGCGGATAAACACCCAGCAACAACACCAGCACGGCGGAGATCAACACCACCACACCGCCAGCAGTGAACGCCCAGTTAGTCGGAGCATCACGGTTTGGCTGTTGCGGTGCATTCAGATACAAACTCACCGTCACGCGCAGGTAGTAGTACAAACCAATCGCACTACCCAGTACCACAGCGCCAGTCAACCACCACAGGTGAGACTGAACACCGACCGCAATGATGTAGAACTTACCAATAAAGCCCAGTGTCATTGGGATACCTGCCAGTGACAACATCATCACCGTCATGACCGCAGACAAAATTGGTTTGTGCCAGAACAGACCACGATAAGAATACAGCGAATCTGCATCCGGGCCACGGTACGGGCTGGACATCAGGCTCACCACGCCGAACGCACCAAGGCTGCTGAACAGGTAGCCTGCCAGATAAACACCAACCGATTCCATCGACATGTCGCCGCTTTGCAGCGCAATCAATGCCACCATCAAATAACCAAGGTGTGAGATAGACGAGTAACCAAGCAGACGCTTGATATTGGTCTGGCTCAACGCCATCAGGTTACCGAAGATGATAGAGATGAAGGCGATAATACCGAGCACCACGCGTACCGCTTCGCTATCGCCGACTGGCGCGTAGAGGAACAGACGCATCACCACACCAAAGATGGCGATTTTGCTGGCGGTTGCCAGGAAAGTGGAAACCGGAGCCGGAGCGCCCTGATAAACATCTGGGGTCCACAGGTGGAATGGAACCAGTGACAGTTTAAAGCCGAGGCCGACAATCATCAGACCAAAACCTGCCAGCAGCAGCGGTTCGTGGAGCATGTTGTCTGCGAGGCTCTTACCGAGCGTTACAAACGACAAGTCGCCAGACTCTGCGTACACCAGCGCCATACCGAACAGCAGGAATGAAGATGCTGCGGCAGACAAAATGGTGTACTTGATACTGGCTTCCAGCGAACGTTTCTGTCGGAAGGCGTAACCAATCAGGCCGAACAGCGGCAGTGAAATTAACTCAATGCCGAGGAACAGTGCCGCCAGGTGATTGGCGTTTGCCAGCAGAATACCGCCGAGGGCTGCAATCAGCACCAGCAGGTAAAACTCTTCGCGGTTGTCGGTGTAACCCTCGAGCCACGGGTAAGCAAAGGTACAAGTCGCGAGGCTCGCCAGCAAAACCAAACCGGTGTAAAGCATCGCATAGCCATCGACGCGCATCAGCGGCGTGACGTCCATTGCGCCAGCCTGGCCAACAAACCACAGTGAAACGAGTGCGGCGTTCAGGCCGATTACTGCCAGTGTTGCATTGACAAAATGGTCGCGTCGCCACGCTATGGAGAGCATCACAACCACCACCGTCAATCCGACGACGAGCAGCGGTAGCAGCGCGATCAATTGTTGAGGAGTTATAGTCATGGCGAATTACGGCCTTGTAGTTGGAATTGAACTGGTAAACCACTGCTGAATATTGCTCATCGCGGCATGCGAAGTATCCAGAATTGGCTGCGGGTAGAAGCCCAACAGGACTAACAACACCACCAGCAACAGGATGATAAAGAACTCGCGCGGCGACATGCCTGGCAGTTGCTTATCACTGATTTCGCTTTTTGCTTTACCGAAGTAAGCACGATGAATCATCGCCAGAGAATAAACAGAGGCAAAGACCAAGCCGAAGGTAGAGATAATGGTAATCACTGGCACGACATGGTAGCTGCCGAACAGAATCATAAATTCGCCAACGAAGTTACCGGTACCCGGCATCCCCAGAGTTGCCACCGCAAAGAACAACGACAGACCCGGCAGCCATTTAATTTTGTTCCACAGGCCGCCCATCAGACGCATATCACGGGTATGCAGACGCTCGTAAATCTGACCACAGATGATGAACATACCGGCCGCAGACAGACCGTGCGCAATCATCTGAATCACCGCACCCTGGTAAGCCAGTTGGCTGCCGGTATAAATGGCAATCAACACGAAGCCCATGTGGGAAACGGAGGTATAAGCAATCAGGCGTTTAATATCGGTTTGTGCGAAGGCCATCCACGCGCCGTAGAAGATACCGATGACACCCAGCCACATAGCGATTGGGGCAAATTCAGCGGAAGCTTCCGGGAACAGTGGCAGCGCGAAACGCAACAGGCCGTAGGCTGCTGTTTTCAGCAAGATACCTGCGAGGTCGACAGAACCCGCCGTTGGTGCCTGGGAGTGCGCATCCGGCAGCCAACCGTGCAAGGGAACCACTGGCATTTTTACCGCAAATGCAATGAAGAAGCCCAGCATCAGCAACCATTGAACGCTGCTGGACATTTCAGTGTGCAGCAATTGTTCGTAGTTAAATGTCCAGACGCCGGTTGAGTTGTAATGCACAAACACCAGACCAAGAATCGCAATCAACATCACCAGGCCGCTTGCCTGGGTGTAGATGAAGAACTTGGTTGCAGCGGTGATACGCGTCTTCCCGTCGGAGGCTTTGTGGCCCCACAGTGCAATCAGGAAGTACATTGGCACCAGCATCATTTCCCAGAAGAAGAAGAACAGGAACATGTCGATGGCCAGGAACACGCCGATAACGCCACCGAGGATCCACATCAGGTTGAGGTGGAAGAAGCCCTGATATTTTTCGATTTCATTCCAGGAACAGAGTACCGCCAGCACGCCGAGCAGGCCGGTCAGGACCACCATCAGCAGTGACAGACCATCCAACGCCAGGTGGATTTCAATCCCAAAACGTGGGATCCACGGCAAAACAAATTCAGACTGCCACTGCGGCAAACCTGCAGATTGCGTTAGCGTGTAGCCACCGGCTAACCACAGTTGCATCGAGAGAGCCAGTGTCAGTCCCATCGTTATCAGCGCAATCCAACGCGGCACTTTTACGCCGAAGCGTTCAGTCTGCCAGCAGAAGAAGCCGCCAATAAAGGGGATGAGTATCAGCCAGGGTAATAGCATGGCATTTGTGTCCCTAAGTCAAAATAAACCAAAACATCACTCACTTTCCCATCTGTATTAAGACGCCGGGGAAGGTAAACCACCCTCACCCCGACCCTCTCCCTGATGGAGAGGGGGAGTTGTATGGAGTTAGCGCAAGACCAGCAGCAAGCCCAGAATCACGACCGCACCGATACTCATTGAAGCCACATACCAGCGCAGGTAACCGTTCTCGCTCACCAGCAGGCCACGGCCTGCAAAGCGTGAAAGAACTGCCGGAATGTTCATCAGTGAATTCAGCGGATCGCTCTTAATCAACCAGGCGATACCCAGGAATGGCTTAACGAAGACTTTATCGTACAGCCAATCGAAGCCCCAGGCATGGAACCACCAGGTACCGAAGAAGCGGCCCGGTGCGCTGTTGGCAATGGCGGTCACCAGAGTGCGTTTGCCCAGCCACAACCAGGCAGCAATCAGGATACCGGCGATAGCCACAACGCCTGAAGTAATCTCCAGGGTCAGCACGCTACCGTGCGCAAGCTCAGTGGTTGCTGGCAGGACGCCCGCCAATGGCGGAACAATCATGGCACCCACGAAAGTGGACAACACCAGCAGCACAATCAGCGGCAAGTGGTGAGTAATGCCTTTAAGTGCATGCGCGTGAATCTGCTCTTTACCGTGGAAGACGATGAAGATCATACGGAAGGTATACAGTGAGGTCATAAACGCACCGACCAGACCTGCAACCATCAGGTTCACATGACCATTCGCCATCGCACCGGCCAGAATCTCATCTTTACTGAAGAAGCCAGCAGTAATGAGTGGTAACGCAGACAAGGCTGCACCACCGACCAGGAAGCAGATATACACCAGCGGAATGGACTTACGCAGGCCACCCATTTTGAAGATGTTTTGTTCGTGGTGGCAGGCAAGAATCACCGAACCAGACGACAGGAACAGCAGCGCTTTGAAGAACGCGTGCGTCATCAGGTGGAAAATCGCCGCATCCCACGCTTGTACGCCGAGTGCCAGGAACATGTAGCCAATCTGGCTCATGGTCGAGTACGCGAGCACACGTTTGATATCGGTTTGCACCAGCGCCGCAAAGCCTGCCATTACCAGCGTCACTGCACCCACGATGCCCACTAAATGCAGCACTTCAGGCGTTAACAGGAACAGGCCGTGAGTACGGGCAATCAGGTAGACACCGGCGGTAACCATGGTTGCCGCGTGGATCAGCGCTGAAACTGGCGTTGGGCCAGCCATCGCATCCGCAAGCCAGGTCTGCAATGGCAACTGAGCAGATTTACCTACCGCGCCGCCTAACAGCATCAGGGTTGCCCACATCAGCATTTGGTTACCAGCCGCAAAGTGCTGCGGTGCCAGTTCAACCATTTCGCGGAAGTTCAGCGTGCCCAGTTCGTTGTAAAGAATGAACAGTGCGAAAGCGAGGAACACGTCGCCCACGCGGGTTACCACGAACGCTTTCATGGCCGCCGCGCCGTTCTTCGGATCGGTGTAGTAG
>NZ_JAHWLU010000155.1:0-9019 GCF_022134725.1 Buttiauxella sp. S19-1 | reverse complement strand
AACACAATCAGACTCATAGAATAAAATATCTCTTGTATCATTATAATCACCGAAGTGTGGATGATTTCCTGTGTCTATTGACCAAGCCATTAACTCGGTGCCTGACAACAAAATTTGTAAGTCTGAGTGATACTTATGAACTTCCGGGTGAAAATCAGAAAGTGGACTCGTATGGTACTCCAAAATCACAAACCAGAGTTTCTTTGAGTCATATCCATCAAGTTCATGCCTACCAAGAGGCAACGAACTTAAATCAATTTCATTTAATTTTGACAATACATCGTTCACCACAAAAGGATAACTTTCCGATATTGAATTTTTTTTAACATTTCCAACCAACATATAATTATCCCTTTTACAAATAAGATGAAGAATTAATGACAAAATTTGAACATTATTTTGATAAAAACCCTACTACGCAATCAAGAACCTTACTTGTTCAGCATGATTAGTTCGTATAACAAACCCAAAATCATTTAATGTCATGCTCAGCATTTAGCACTGCTCCATAGAGATTAAATATCAACAAATTAACATCCTAACTGATGACTATTTTTGACCATAATATGAGTTTTTACCATGCTTACGATTGTAATGCTTATCTAATAAAGCAGGATTGATCATTATGCTTTCATTAATCACCCTGGTAGAAATGGCCATTGCCGCGACTTCCTCCAAAACAACTGCATTATGCACAGCATCAAAGGCATCTTTCCCCCAAGAAAATGGAGCATGGCCAGCGATAATGACACCAGGCATAGCATGAGGATCTAAATTATTTTTGCTAAATGTTTCAACAATGACTAACCCTGTATTTTTTTCATACTCAATATTGATTTCATCATTCGACAACTGTCTGGTGCAGGGTACATCACCATAAAAATAATCTGCATGTGTAGTTCCTAACGCAGGGATATCTAATCCCGCTTGTGCCCACACAGTTGCATTACGTGAGTGAGTATGAACAATACCACCAATACCCTTGAATGCTTTATATAACTCCAGATGTGTAGCCGTATCACTTGAGGGATTTAGAACCCCTTCAATACGATTGCCATCTAAATCAACAATAACAATGTCATTGACATTCATAACATCATATTCAACACCAGATGGTTTTATAGCAATAACACCTCTATCTCTATCAATTTCAGAAACATTTCCCCACGTGAAAGTTACCAGTCCATATTTCGGCAACTGGAGATTGGCTCTTAACACACGTTCTTTTAGATCATTAAACATTTAACACCATCCGTTTAGTTAAATTAAAGAAAATAAATAGTCTAACTATGCACCAACAGGAAGACTATTTATTTAATACCGTTGCAGATTATTGAACTGCGGCTTGAATTTCCTTAATCATGGCATCACCATTTGTTTTGATGTAAGAGTTCCATGCTGGTTTTGCGGCGACCTGGAATGCAGCACCATCAACGTCTCTATTCACTTTCATTCCGTTTGATTCAAGCTCGCTGATCATTGTATTTTCTTTTTCAATACTCAACTTACGCTGCAAATCTACGGCCTCTTTAGCAACATCAGTAATGATTTTTTGATCTTTTGGACTCAGCGTATTAAATTTTTTATAGTTCATTGTTACAACTAAAGGTGAATATGCATGCTGTGTCAGGCTTAGGTATTTTTGAACCTCATAAAATTTAAATGAAAGGGTCACACCTAGAGGATGATCTTGCGCATCTACAACACCGGTTTCCAATGCGCTATACAATTCAGCTACAGGAAGTTGCTGTGGATTGGCTTTAAGCTCGTTAAACATATCATTAAGTGCTTTAGAATCATTCACACGCATCCGCAAACCAGAGAGATCTGTTGGCTCTTTAATTGGTCCACGATTGTTAGTTATATTACGATAACCATTTTCTGGATACCCCAACCCTTTCAGGTTCAGCGCTTCCATTTTTGAAAATATTTCACTCCCTGGTTTTCCATCAAGTGCTTTATATGCTTCCACTCGGGTTGGGAAGATAAATGGTAATTCGAAGGCAGCCGCTTCTGGAATTATTCCTGAGTAGTTATTCAGCCCAACCATGGAAATATCTACAATGCCAGAACGTGTTCCATCAATCATTTGCTTATCATTACCTAACTGGCCTTGAGGGAAGACATTGACTTTAATCTCCCCATTAGTCCGTAATTCTACTTCTTTTTTAAAGAATAATGACATATTTTGCTGAAGGTCTGATTCAGGCGCTGCATGAGCTAATTTTAATGTGGTTTGGGCAATGGCTGATGAACAAAATGCCAGAGTTGATACGATTCCAACTATTTTATATAAATTTTTCATACTCTCTCCTTAGTGTAATTAACCAATTACAAGTTGCATTGGTACTGTAATGATTTCCGGAAACAGAACGAACATCGTTAAAAGCATCAAGTATGCAGCAATAAATGGTATAACCCCTTTAACCGCTGTAGACATTTGAACTTTAGCAACACCACATACTACATTTAATACCGTGCCAACTGGTGGTGTAAGTAGGCCTATCGAACAATTAATAACAAACATTAAACCAAAGTAAGTTGGGTCAATTCCAGCCAATTTTACGATTGGCATTAATAATGGGACCAGTATCAAAATTGTTGGACTTAGATCCATTACCATGCCGACACAAAGTACTAGCAACATAATGACGGCCATTAATAATCTTGGACTATCCACCAACGGTCCTAACATTTCGGCTAATTGTTGTGGCAACTGAGCAACTGTTATCAACCATGCCGCAACCATCGCACAGCCGACCAGGAACATCACCATAGCTGTAGACCTGCCAGCCGCCAATAAAATGTGGAAGAATTTTTTAAATGTCAATTCGCGATAAATAACTGTCGATACGAATACTGCATATGCAGCTGCAACAACAGCGGCCTCGGTTGGTGTAAAGATACCAAAGCGAATACCAACAATAATAATGATTGGTAGGAATAATGCCCAAATACCATCCTTCAATGCTGCTCTTTTTTCTTCTTTACTTGCGCGTTCTACAACATCTAATTTTTCTTTTTTTGCTATGTGTCCCCAAACAAGCATCAGGGTTAACCCCATTAGCAAACCAGGAATAATACCGCCCAAGAATAAGTTTTTAATAGAGATGCCACCGGCAACACCAACGAGGATTAATGGTATCGATGGTGGAATAACTGGGGCGATAATACCGCCAGATGCCAGCAATCCCATTGACGAGCCTTCAGGATATTTTCCAGCCTTCATCATTGGGTAAAGGATACTTACCAATGCTGCGGCATCCGCCACCGCGGACCCAGATAAGCCAGCCAGTAACACAGAGGTCAATATTGCGACATAACCAAGACCACCTTTTCTATGCCCAACATACGTAGTTGCCAAACGAACTATTCGTGTAGACAAACCACCCGTTGACATGACCTCCCCTGCCACTAAGAAAAATGGAATAGCTAGTAAAGTGAAACTATCGACCCCATTCAGCAACCCTTGAGCTAGAATATCTGCACTAAACATATCCATATGGAACATCAATGCGATGGATGATAATAACAGTGCAAATGCAACTGGCAAACCGAGCAGTATTGATATAATTAGTACTGATAAAAATATCGCCAAAGTCATTGTTTACTCTCCATCTCATCTAAATCCAATAACCAATCAGGGCTAATAATTCGGACAAGTGCAATGATTGTCATTAATGCGCCGGATACTACACCTGCTAATGCGAATAGTGCCGTTGGTAATCCAGTCAGTTGTGATACATCTTGCCAGGTTGACATCATCTGTTGATGTGAACCGATTAATAACATTCCCACTGATACTAAAATCACCACTGAACAAATGCGTCTTAATATTGGTACGCATTTAGGCATTAATTTTTCTGTAAATTCAGCAACAGCAAGATGCTCGCCTCGACGTAATACAACGGCAGCACCGAGCATTACAACCCATACAAGACCTAAGCGAGATAATTCTACTGATGGACGTAAACCTGAAGAAAATCCATAACGCAAAGCTACATTGGTAAAAACAAGTACGATCATGCAAGCTAAAATGGCAGCCATAAATATATCGATGCAGTCCCAGACCCACTTAAATACTTTTCGCATAGCGCCCTCCTGGTTTCGATATTTTTACAATGATTTAATTTGTTCCCAAATTTCATCATGAATTTCGATCCCACCGGCTTTTTCGTGTTTATCAATAAATTTTTCAATTTCCGAACCAGCAATCATAACTGACCCGGTTTCCGCTGGTTCAGAAGCTAATACATAATCACGAATGCGCTTCATTTCATTTGTAAATTGGTCTTTTTCAATAGTTCTGGAGAGGTCAATTGCAATTAAAAATTGAGATACACCAAATTCCCCGCCCATATCTTCGGTCAATGCAGGCACAGAATTACCGCCAGAAATGGCTGTCAGCATCATATCCAGCACTATTGCCATAGAAGATCCTTTCCAGAATCCCATTGGCAGTAATCGCTTATTCTTCCATAAAACATGAGGGTCTGAAGTCAGTTCGCCGTTATCATCAAAACCACCAACAACAGGTAACTTTTTATCTTCAAGGACATAATTTTGAAGTTGCCCGTAGGAATACTGACTCATTGAGCAGTCAACTAAAACTGGTGGATCACCAGCAATTGCCATAATTAGAGGGTTTGATCCTACTCGGTGGTCTTTTCCGCCCCATGCAGGCATCACTGCAATAGAGTTTGTTGAGGCAATACCAGCAAAACCCTCACGGGCCATTTTTAAAACATACGTTCCACCGCGCATCCAATGATTAGAGTTGCGCATTCCGACCATGCCAATACCAAACTCGCGAGCCAGTTCCATTGCACGCTCGGAACAAATCAAACCATTCAATACACCAGGACCAAATTTACAATCCCATTGCTCAAGTGCGCCCATGCTGTTTACACATTCAGGGGTGTTGTTTAACTGTATTTGTCCCTTATCTACTTGATCAATAAACACAGGGAAGCGATTTATACCGTGTGAATAAGTCCCTTCATTTGCCATTTCGACAAAACCAGCAGCAAGTTTTGTCGCCATTTCAGGCTTCATATCCCTGGCCAGCAAAACGCGCTCATATTCTTCCTGCAGTTTCTTAGTTGTCACTAATGCCATTTTATTATCCTGTAAATTCCATAATGCGGAATCAGGACTATCTATAATTCCGT
Organism: Buttiauxella sp. S19-1; assembly: GCF_022134725.1. Lineage (NCBI taxonomy): Bacteria > Pseudomonadati > Pseudomonadota > Gammaproteobacteria > Enterobacterales > Enterobacteriaceae > Buttiauxella > Buttiauxella sp. S19-1. The sequence goes on along the minus strand of NZ_JAHWLU010000155.1, from coordinate 3,848 downwards.
TTTCTTTGTCATTATTTCCATTTGGGTTTCATGACAACATGCACAAAAAAACATCTTTTGTGATGAGTATCACCAGTAACTTGTTAAAGAAGTGTTGAAATTTTGCTTGTAATAAGCTCACTAAAAACACATATCGATTACAAGAAAATCACAAAACAGAGACGTGATAATGAAAATTAAGAAACAAGTTAGTAACAAATGGAATTTCATCGCGGGATTTTGCATTGCACTACACCGGATTTATCAGTTCGGACTGTGCCTGAAGTACTGCGCAACAAGTCATTCGCCAAACCCGTAAAGAAAAAGATGGCAGCCGGGTACACCTGTATCAGGCATTTGACTTACTCTGCCATGATGCTCGGCTCAGACATATTGAGGATGAACGCAAGAAAAGTATTTTTGAGGTGTGCTAGCAAAAGGGACACTTTGCTTATTAGTGTGTCCAACTTTCTGGGTTTACTGCAAAATTGGTGGATGTCACGTGCACTAATCTCCCCTACAAATCCACAGCAACAGCGGTTTTTGTAGGTCGGGTTAGCGTTAGCGTCACCCGACACATTTCGAATAATTACTTCAAGGCTTCCGGCAACTTAATCACCCACAGCTCGTTTTGCGATTCGGGTTTATCCAGCGGTTTTATGGAGACTTTTGTGGCATCGGACTTGTCCACGACCGATTGCAGACCGAAATCGTTGTCATTAATCACCGCGATGGTTTGGTTATCGATCAGCGTCATACCTTCAGCTTTCTCTTGCTGCCAGCCTAGTTTACGCAAATCGACCACCTGCTTTTTCTCTGCCAGTTTGATGCCACGCGCTGTCAGTTGTGCCGCATCATCAAATTCAGGCGCTTTTTCTTTATCGAATGTGCTCAAGTCGCTAGCCTGGCTGAGATCGACGACATAAACCAGATTGCGCATTACTTTGTTTTTATCGCCTCCCTGTTCGATTACCAGCAGGCGGTTATCGTCCAGCGCCACAATGTCGCCAATTTTGGCGTCTTTGGCTTTCTTATAAACATCGACATCAATTGGGTAGCCATACATCACGGTTTGCCCCGTTTCCGGGTTGAAGCTCACCAGCCGAGTAAACTGCGCACTGTTTTTACTTTTACCGTCGATATCCAGCGTGCTTTGCACCGCCGCAATAATCCGCCCATCAGGCATCCGCGTAATACCTTCAAAACCACGGTTAGCCTGGCGCCATTTCAGGATATTCGGTAATCCACCCGCAACACCCTGCTCGCCTTGTTCTGCCTGCGGGCCGTATTTTTTGAGGATTTTTCCTTTGCCGTCGATGTTGATAATGAACGGGCCGTATTCATCGCACAGCCAGTAACCGCCTTTGCCATCTGGCGTAATACCTTCGGTATCCAGCCCGCGTTTGTCGCTCGACAATGGCTGTAAAGTATCGCTGAGCGCGATTTCATTGGTCGCACCAATCAACCCTTCCGGCAGTGGCAAACCGCTGATTGGGCCGTTTTCGTCGTGCAATGCATGGGCATCAGTCGCCAGCGCTTTGCCATCGGCCACGCGGATGGTCATCAGCAGCGGAGTGTATTTAGGATTGGCAAAAATCTTTGATTCTTTGTCGCCGACTTTTGGTGAATCAGCATTGGGGCCGCGATCGGTAACGGTGGCAAAAAACAACTTGTCACCCTCTTTACCCATAAACTGCAAACCCGATCCCACGCCAACCGGCAATCCATCAGGGAAATTAGCAGCATAGGCGCCCTGATATTCAACATGGTCACCTTGTGGAAATGTGACAATGTAACGTTCAACTTGCGGATCTGCCGCCTGACTTGCCAGAGGGAATAAAGAGGTCAGTAATAACGCAAAAGGTTTTAATTTCATGCTGTTCGCTTCTCTAGTTTTTGGTCACCCATTTTGGGTTTACAAGATATAAAGCAGCCACATGACACAAATATGACTATTCTCTGGCGTGATTATTTCCGTGGCTAAATATCCCGCCCTTCTTGCCGATAACCTTGTTGTACTGGCTGAAACGAGTCAGATTATTTTTTCAACATAAGGGTATCGCATGTCCGTCAGGCGTTTTTCGATTTTAGTTTTCAGTACATTACTGATTATTTTTCTGGTTAGCACTGCATCCAACATCTGGTCATTAACTCGTAGCAATCAATCTCTGGATAACGTCAACCGCGAGATCCGCGTGGTGTTATCGGTCATTGACCCTATTAACCACAGCCGCACGATGCGTGTTCGCGCTATGGAAGCGTTAGAAGAACATGAGCAAGGGTTGAGTGAGCAAGGGAATACCGCACTCACCGGGGCGCAGGGGGTGTTGGTGAAGGCCAACTCTGCGTTTCAGGCATATCTTGATGCGCCGAAACAACCAGGTGAACAAGTGCTGAGCGATGCTTATCAGAGTGCATTTGTTAACTATCGCGAGCAAGGTTTGCAACCGTTGCTTGATGCCGTGAAAGCCAACGATGCCGCGCGTGCACGCGCTCTGGTGACGTCTACACTGCCACAACTCGACAGGCAATTTGAGGTGACGCTGGATAAACTGCTGGCATTTCGTCAACAGCACGCCCAGCAATTGAACCAGGATGCGCAGGCCAGTTTCAATCAGAGCCTGATGAGCATCGCTGTTTTTGCCCTGCTGTTCGCCGTAATTCTTGGCGCAGTATTCTGGCTGTTGAAAAAACGGGTATTGAACGAGCTGGATAAGGCGAAATCACACTGTACGGAAATTGCTAACGGCATGCTGCATACGCCGATTGTCGCCACCGCCAAAGATGAAATTGGCGCGATGATGCGCGAACTGGAGCAAATGCGTGTTTCGCTGGCGAGTATTATCGGCCAGGTACGTGAGTCGAGCCAGACCGTGGCTTACGCCTCTGAAGAGATAGCCGCAGGCAATACCGACTTGTCTGCCAGAACCGAAGAACAGGCGGCATCACTGGGTGAAACGGCGGCCAGTATGGAGCAGCTTACCGTTACGGTGAAACTGACCTCTGACCATTCACATCAGGCCAATAAACTGGCAAGCGGCATGTTGGTTGCGGCTAATGACGGCAACGAAATCGTCAGTGATGTGATTGATTCAATGCGTAATATTGAGTCCAGCTCCAGCAAAATCGATAATATCATTAGCATCATTGAAGACATCGCTTTCCAGACCAATATCCTGGCGCTGAATGCAGCGGTAGAAGCCGCGCGGGCTGGCGAACAAGGGCGTGGATTTGCCGTGGTCGCATCTGAAGTACGCAACCTGGCGCAGCGTTCGTCCGTGGCCGCCAAAGAGATCAAAGAGTTAATTGAGTTGTCTGGTGAGCAGGTGAACATTGGCAGCAACCTGGTGAACCGTGCAGGCGAAAGCATGCAGCGTATTTCTAACGCAATTAAGCAAGTGACCAGTTTGATGGAAGAGATTGCGGTGTCTACCGGAGAACAGAGCCGTGGCATTGAGCAAATCAACCAGGCCGTGGTGCAAATGGATGTGGTAACACAGCAGAACGCCGCGTTGGTGGAACAAGCTTCCGCTGCGGCGATGTCACTAAAAGAGCAGTCACAGGCGCTAAATGAAACAGTAGCGGTGTTTAAGCTGGCGTAAGTATTGTGAAAGTGGTGGATGACGCGCAAGCGCGTATCCACCCTACAACACCGAATCCGACAAAACCGTTTACCACACCTTTTGGGCAAGCTCCGTCACCAGACGAACTTTATTCCACTGCTGCTCAGGCGTCAGGCTATTGCCCTCTTCGGTGGAGGCAAATCCACACTGGGGGCTCAGGCAAATTTGGTTGATATCGACATATTTCGCCGCTTCTTTGATTCTGTCTTCAATCAATTGTGGGTTTTCCAGCTCACCATTCTTGGT